>CAYRMV010000098.1:0-12791 GCA_964425255.1 uncultured Flavobacteriales bacterium | reverse complement strand
AACCCTCAAAATCAATCAAATGTTAATGTGTTCAATTTTTTGTCATGTAGTTAGTCAATTGAAATAAAAAATTCACACAATAACCCTTTTCCTTTCGGTGTACTCATCGAAAATTTCCCGCCTGATTTTTCGACCAAACTTTTCACTATTGCCAATCCAATTCCAGATCCTTTTCGGCCAAATCGATCTTTTTCAGCTAATGTAGAAAAAACTTTAACACTTTCTTCAAGTTGATTCATTGGGATTCCAGGTCCATTGTCTTGCACAAAAAAATGATAATAAAATGGTTTTTTTACAATTTCAATTTCCACAATTGTTTCCTCTTTGTCGTTGTATTTTATGGCATTAGAAATTAGATTTAACAGAATATGTGTTATTACAACTTCATTGATAAACAGTTTCGGAAGTAGCGTTTTGAATTCCAGAATCACCTGCTCTTCTGTTGAATAAAAGGAAGAAATATGCTTAAAGAATTCGGTTGTTTCCACGTGTTTTTTCCCTTCATCAATCATGGAATCAACCCGACTTAAATTCAACAAGCCATCAATCAATCCACCTAATTTCAAAGCAGCTTGATGCACATATTGAATCATTTTTTTTCCTTTTTCATCTGATTCATCCAAATGCTTTCGCATGATGATATCTGAAAATCCCGAAATTTGATGAAGTGGTGATTTTAAATCGTGAGCCGCAACGAACGCAAATTGCTCCAAAGCTAAATTTTTCGATTTTAAATTATCGACTACTTCATTTAGTAGAAAATTTTTCTTTCTTAGTTCCAACAATTTCATCGTTTGACGCGAAAGATATTTAAGTGAATTGAGTTGCTCTTCTGTCAAATCTTTGGGTTTGTCATCTAATACACAAATCGTTCCTAAAGCATAGCCTTCTTCGTTTACTAAAGGAACTCCAGCGTAAAAAATCACATTAGGATCATTTACCACAAATGGATTGTCATAAAAACGAACGTCGTTGCGCGCATCTGGAATGATAAAAGGTTCATCTTTATTTAAAATTGCATGTGAACAAAAAGCAAATTCGCGGGGAGTTTCTTCTGTCGACAAACCATAATGAGATTTAAACCACTGACGATCAGAGTCCACTAAACTAACTAATGAAATTTTTGTTCCACAAATTTGAGCAGCTATTGCTGTTAAATGATCGTAGTCTTCCTCGGGCAACGTATCTAATAATTGATACGATCTCAAAGAACGTAATCTTCCTTCTTCATTATGTGGATTGGATGCTGTTACCATACGAATTGATTTTAATAATATCAGCAGCTTCTGTAGATGAATTATCTCACAACCAATCAAAGATAAAGAAATATCGGTATAATTTAACTCTTAAACTAAAAAACATATCGATTTACTATTTAAAATAAACCCACATTTTGATTTCATTATTTTTCTTCTTCCTCTACATGCAAAATGTGTAACAGTCGATGAATTATTGGGGCAAAGAAAACAGCTGTAATACTCAAAAAAGCAACTCCGCTATACAATGCATAAAAAGAAGAGAATATCTTAGCAGAAGATGAGGTTAATTCAACAACTGGTCCCATTCCCGTCAGAATCATACAAGCCATATGAAAACTGTCTAACCACGATACTTCACCAAAGTAATGGTAACCAATCGTTCCAATTAGCACAGAAATCGTAATCAAACCAAACGTGAAAAGAAGATAACGCCCCATTCTGAACATAAAGTGCTTTACTGTAACTACTTTTTGCTTGCGATGTTCAAATTTCATAAGTTTTTTATTTCTTTCATTAAATCTTCCAGATAATCGATCTGAACTTCCTGAATTTCTAATAATTTATTGTTTTGATGAACCAGTAAATGATCAATTTTTTCGCTCAAGAGTTTAATTTCAAGCTCCGCCTTCAGATTGATTTTATAATCGTGTTCGCTACGTTGTCGGTCTTTTTGTTCCTGTCTATTTTGACTCATCATAATAATCGGAGCCTGAATAGCTGCCAAACAAGAGAGAATCAGATTCAGTAAAATAAAAGGATACGGATCAAATGGTTTATTCGTCAAAATCCAGACGTTAATTGACATCCAAATCAGTATAAATAAAAAAAATGTGATGATAAAAGTCCAACTCCCGCCAAATGCTGCAACTCGATCTGCAATCTTTTGTCCGAAGGTCAATTCTGCATCGATGTCATCCTGAATATTCTCGGAAAGAATCGAATTGTTCTTAATTGCATCCATCACATCCTGATCGATAATTGCTAACTCTCCTTTTTCCTGTATAATTAACGATGTTAAGTAGAGCCTCCGATATTGATTCAACTCGGATAAGGTGATATAGCTTTCTTTACTGAAATCCGGATGATCGAATTTGATTAAATTAAAAACTCCCTCTCGAATATCCTTCGCTTTTACATCTTCTCCTTTTGGAATTTCCTGTTTACTAATTTGACTGATGAGCATGTTTGATGTTTATTAACATTTTTCAAATACCAGAGCTTCACAAGAAGAATAATGCAAATCATTCTTTTTGGACAAAACCTAAGTTAAATATATGAAAATTTCATTTAGTCGCTTAATTCTTTCGAAGGCTAAATCATTACCGTAATACGTTTATCTCCAGATTAAATTAAAATCATTCTCTTCAGGAACTTGATCAAAAGAAATATAGACCATTTGTTTTCCTGGTAATAAGGTCTGAAAATTAGTTGAAAAACGAATTCCTGTTTGCATTGAATAAAGCCAACAATCTTTTAAAATTCCTTTCGTATCTATTTCAATATTCGCTGTTTTTTTAAGCGTATCGATTGAAATCAAACGTAGGGAAACACTTTCTTTTGGTGTTATGACCGTTTTTTGTGCTTCATGCAAAAATGTACGTTGGTATTTTTCACCTTTCTCATTTGTCCATGAAACCAACAAAACATAATTTTTTGCTTTCATCTCTTTGGTTTGCGCTTCAGAAACTATTTCTTGTTTCCAATTTGTTCCATCTACGAAAATTGTTTGTTTTTGATCCAAAAGTAGTTTTCCAGAAAAATCGAAAATTTGATAGTTTAGTTCTGATGTAAAATGTGCTTTTTCGGAATAGAAATAATATCGTTCCTCTCCTATTTTTTCTGTCTGTTGCAAAACCGCAACATCTTGATAATCGTCTTTCAATTGATACTGTAATGCTTTCCAATTGCCTTCATAGTCGATGCTAGACCATGTGGGTGCAGGCCAACAATCATTCAATTGCCAAACCAAAGTCCCCATGCATCTGGGGGTATTCATTCGATGAGCTGACACAGCAATACTTACCGCTTTGGCTTGCGTTAATTGTGAATAATAAACAAAACGTCTAAAATCATTGGTTGCCCCAAACAATATATCAGCATGTTTTTTAATCATTCCGTTGCCAACATAACTTTTTTGATGGTGTTTCATGACAGACGAATTCAAATCCCAATCTTTTGTTTCAGAAAAAGTCAACATTGTACTGTATTCTGGAAACGATTGAAATCCATATTCGGCATTAAATCGGCCCGTTTTTAACCCAAAATCTTCCATCGGATCTTTCCCGTGCCAAACACCCCAATAATGCATCGTTCCATGATTAAAATATTCGTCTTTCCCCCAATTACTCAAAGGCGAAGTATGCTCATAAGGCAAGGTAGAATTCGCTCTTACAACTTTGGGGGCTAAGGATTGAAACAACGCTTTGTAATCTGCTTCAATCTGACGCTGCATTTTTGGTCCAATCAAGTATTTTGCTTGAAAACCCCAATTTTTCCAAGCAACATCCACTTCATTATTTCCATTAAAATAGACCAAAGATGGATGCTTGGCTAAGCGACGAACTTGATGAACAAGCTCATTTTCAACCAATTTCAAATACGCTTCATCTCCAGGATACATCGCGCAAGCAAACATGAAATCATGCCATATCATGATACCAGAAGAATCACACGCTTGTAAAAAAGCATCACTCGCATACATTCCGCCGCCCCAAACGCGAACCATATTGAAATTCGATTCAAGCATGTCGCTCACCAATTTTCTAGACTTTTTAGGGTCTATTTTCGTTGGGAAAACTTCTTCAGGAATGTAATTTGCTCCTTTGGCAAAAATAGGTTTCCCATTGATTTTAAAGTAAAAACTGGTTCCCCAATTGTCTTTCTCTTGAACCAATTCACTTGTCCGAATTCCGAAAGAAACGACTTGTTCATCCACTAATTTCCCGTCATGGTTCTTGATTTTCCATGAATCTTGATAAACATGTGCCTCCCCATGACCTCTAGGCCACCATAAAATGGGATTTTTCAAAGAAACATCTGTTCGATAATCACCTTCGGGAGATTTTTTCAATGTTACTAAACCAAAAAGCTGACTTTCTATCAACACTTCTTCCACCGAAATTGATGCTTGTATTCGAAGGGAAAGTTTTGCATCCGAATTATTGATATATAGAGTATGAACCGCTGGATTTTGAAAGCGATTTACGTTGTAAGTTCGAAGAAAAACGGGTTGATGAAATCCAAGTGTATTCATGCGCAAAGCCCAATCCCAACCAAACTGATACTGTGGTTTTCGAGACATGGATGCAACAGCAATTGTTCCTACATCGTTTGGTGCAGGAAGTTTGGAGGTTCTTGATTCGTACTCTTTTTTATGATACAAAACCGGAGGAGTTATCACCACTTTCAGTTGATTTACACCTAGTTTCAACTTGTTTTTGACTTGATACGAATACGGTAAGAAAAAATTGGCTGTTTTTCCGATTTCCAACCCATTCAATGAAATCGTTCCATACGTATCAATCCCTTGAAAATCTAATTCAATAAAATCAAATGCAAGTTGTTCTTCAGAAACCACAAACTCACTTACGAAAGTCCATTCGTGGTTTTCAATCCATTGGTATTTGTTTTCATTTTCACCCCAAAAAGGATCAGGTAAAATTCCTTTTTCAAAAAAAGTTTGCTGCACAGATCCCGCAGTACCTAAATGAAATTCTTCTCCACTAACAGGATGTATGAACCGCCAATCGATGGATTGATTTTGAGCAAATAAAGAAGTAGTCATTTGCAGAAGAATGAAAATGAAGGAAAAAGTTTTACCAAGCACGATCGAATGTTGCATCTTTTAAAATGTGTTCGTTTTTCGTTGTTAAAGCAAAATTAAAGCCATTGTAAACCGAAAAAGCACCGATTTCTCCTTTTTTATTCATCGCGAGAAAACAACATTGCAAACCATCTAGATTTTCATTTTTTGCAATAATTCTTCTAACTGCTTCTTCGCAAGCATCTTGAGGTGATTTTCCTTGACGCATCATTTCAACAACTGTATGACTTCCCGCTATTCGAATGATAGCTTCGCCCAAACCGGTAGCCACAGCTCCTCCAACTTCTTGATCAACAAATAATCCTGCACCAATTATTGGCGAATCTCCTACTCGACCATGCATTTTGTAAGCCCATCCTGAAGTGGTACACCCTCCAGAAATATATCCATTTTGATCCATCGCCAACATGCCAATGGTATCGTGGTTTTCATGGTTAATCGCAGGTCGTTTCTCAAGTCGCTGTTTATCTGACAACCATTTTTTATATTCTTCTTTTGCTTGAGGAACCGGTGTTTTGATCGTTCCAAATCCTTTTTCTTTGGCAAAATCGTATGCTCCTTTTCCAACCAACATTACGTGTTGTGTGTCTTCCATGACTTTTCGTGCCACCGAAATCGGATGATCAATACCTTCTAAAAATGCCACCGAACCACATCGTCCTTTTTCATCCATAATACAAGCATCCAAGGTTACTTTCCCTGTTGCATCTGGCAAGCCACCAATCCCAACGCTTCGATTGGTTACATCCGCTTCCGTTATACGAAGACCTTGTTCAATGGCATCGAGTGATTTCCCTCCCGAATAAAGAACTTTCCAAGCACCTTCATTCGCTGCAAGACCGTGACTCCAAGTGGATAAAACGATTGGCTTAACTTCCATAGTTTGCTTCATTTCTTTCTGCGTTTCATCGCTCAAAAATGGTGGAACTATCAAGGCCCCCAAAGAGCTCATTTGGATGAATTTTCTGCGTTTCATGGAGTTATTTTACTTGCGAAAAGTAATCAAAATATCCTTAAATCAATCTGTTTTAGAAAGAAATAAAAATCAATTTTGTTGAGCTAACCATTTTTGATAAATCGCCGCATTTTTGGCATGAGTTGCATAATCTTTCGAGAAATCATGCAATCCAGAGTAATTGGGCTGAGCGATCATGAAAATATATTCATTGTTATCGCGATTCAAAACAGCATCAACAACTGCTGTTGGTGGAATGCAAATTGGACCTGGTGGTAAACCATCGTTGTAATAGGTATTGTAAGGACAATCAATATCTCTGTGTTCGTAAGTCAAACGTTGAACTCCCTTAAGCTTGTCACCCCAACAGAATTTAAATGTTGGATCTGATTGCAAACGAATTCCTTGGTTGATTCGATTCAAATACAATCCAGCAATAATTGGCCATTCGGATGCATGTTTTCCTTGTTCGGAATAAACAATACTTGCTAATGTTACTGCTTCAGAAGGAGATTTGAGTCCAACTTGCGCCAATTTCGCTTTGCGATCCGCTGTCCAAAAGTTTCGAAACTCTTCCGCCATTCGTGCTAGAAAATCCTCCGCTTTCGTATCCCAAAACATCTTGTAGGTATTTGGTAAAAACAAAGCAGGCAATTGTTCGGCCGTGAAATCATATTTCGCTAAAGTTGCTTCAGCAGTCAAAACCTGAACCAATTCAGCACTGTCAACCATCAAATTTTTAGAAACTTTCCCCGCTAATTGAGGAATATCACGGCAATTATTGAATGTTACCGAAACTTCGATTTCTGCATTTCCATTTCCATTTGAATTCAGGGTAAATCCATTTAATAAAGCTCGAAGATTGGTACTTGGTTGGATCGCATACATGCCTGGTGCAAGTCGTTCTTTCGTTAACTTTTTATACTCACCCACTTGCTTGAATGCATCTACCTCATCCAAAATTTTTGCATCAACAAGTTGTTTACCTAGTTCGTCCAAATTTCCACCACGGAAAGCAAAGTTAACCACTTCCGAATTCTGTGTTTTTTTAGAACCTGCTAAATAGACACTGATTTTGGGCCACAAAACAATTAAACCGATAATTGCCAAGGCTGAAACTGCAATAATTATTTTTTTAAGCATAACTGATATATACGTTCGTCAATTCGTTTGTTTCGATCTTTAAACCATTCTTTTCTTACACCGATTAATTCAAATCCAACAGATTCAAACAACTGAATACTAGCTTGATTATCATCCAACACATGGGCCGACAAATTGTGAAAACCCCATAGTTTTTCTGCATAATCAATCAAAATCTCCAAACTTTCTTTCGCGTACCCTTTCCCTCTTTCTTGGTGTTCCCCAATTAGAATTCCGATAGAAGTTCGTTCGTGTCTGAAAGAAGTTTCGAACAAATCCAATGTTCCAATTGGTTGATTGCTAGTAGATAGGCAAATCATCAAGCGCAATTCACCGGATTGTCTAAAATTTTGAATGCTGTTGATGTATTCCAAGATTCCGTGCATCGAATATGGAGCTTCCGTACCGCTAACCCGCCAATGATCGGGATTATTTTCCCAAATCAAAATCTTGGTAGCATCTTCGGGCTCAATGGCTCTTAAGTAAATGTTCTTTCCTTTTAGCATCGTGCAATAAAGTCAATCTTCGTTGAATATCCTCGCGGTTGTATGTGAATTCCACATCGAAATTCGGATTCAAATGTAAAAGAAATTGTTTACCCAATCTTTCTTCTTGTGATAATCTTGTCAATAATTCAGGTAAAATTAAGTCAAGTTGTTGATTATAAATCAGCTTCACGATTGGACTCAAACAACTTGCTTTCGACGTTTCAGCACACATAAATGATTTATAGATCGATTGAACTTGTTCCAAGGTAAAATCCATTTTCATTTCTTGAATTATACTGGGGATTCGTTTTTTTTCGAGTAAACGAAACACCGATTGAATTGGAATGTTTTCATCTTTTCCGTTGTATTTCAAACTGAAATAAGAACCATTTACCGAAATTCCAATATGTGGTGGTATTTTATCTGCGTGTAAAATCCAGAGGTAAATTCCGTGTTGAATGGTTTCAAATCTATTCATGCTAATTCAAATTCTCCAGAAAAAACGGCTATCGCAGGACCGATTAGAAATACGTTTGAAGCTTGTTGCTTATTCAGCTCAAACCGAATTTGCAATTTACCTCCTAAGGTTTGTATATGAATTTGTTGTAGATCCGTTTTGTTTTTCCAACAAGCATAAGCAATTGCAGCTGCAGTAACGCCTGTGCCACAAGATAAAGTTTCATCTTCAACTCCTCTTTCGTAAGTTCGGACAAACAATTCATTTTCACGGATTTGCTCCACAAAGTTGACATTTATTCCTCTTGGTTCATATTCTTCCCGGTGACGTATTTGTTTTCCTAAAGAAAAAACATCCGTTGATTTGACCTCATCCACAAAACGAATGTAATGCGGTGAACCTGTGTTCAATTCCCAATCCGAATTCACGTTTTTAATTTCATTCACATCCTTCATGCGAAGGGCAATTTCCTGATTGGATTGGATACTTGCATGATGCGCTCCATCAATGGCCCAAAATGATGTTTCTGTTGAAATTAGTCCTAAAAAGTGAGCAAATTGCACCGAACAGCGAGCACCGTTTCCACAAAAACTTTTGGTTCCATCGGCATTGAAGTAATCCATTTCAAAATCAAAACCAACTTTAGAATTAATTCGAATCAAGCCATCAGCACCGATCCCAAATTTGCGATCGCAAAGGAACTTTACTTGCTCTACAGACAAACTGTCAAACTGACCATTTCGGTTGTCGAGCATGATAAAATCATTCCCTGTTCCTTGATATTTATAGAAAGAAATTTTCACTTTGCAAAGATACGTGAAAACTTACTTCTATTCGGTATTATAGATTGAAAATACACGATAATACTTCGTGATATAAAACTATTTCAACAATTGAACCTTAGTCTGTAAAATAGCATCTTTTATTTTACAACGAATCAAATAAGTCCCCATGGGATAAGCAGTCAAGTCTAGTTGATTTTCATATTCGTTAAGTTCCTCCTTTCGAAATAATATTCTTCCAGAAGCATCTAACAATTCCAAGAAATCAGCTTTGTTTGATGTCCTTACTTTTAGTTCCCCATATGTTGGATTTGGATAAACAATCATTGATTCAATTTCTTTCTTGTAATAAGCCAACATCTTGAGTGTGTCGATCGTTTTTATAGGCATACATATTAAAAGCTCGTTTTTCGTTTTAAAATCTGTAAAAGGCAGAATCAATGAAGCTATTGAATCATTTCGAAAGGAAGATATTTCTTCCAAAACATCACGAACCAACTCATCTTGATTGTTATCCGTTAAAACAGTTGGTTTCTGTATTTCTTCTACAAGGGAACACGTTTCATCTACTAAATTCTCGTTAATAAGTCGAATTAAGATTTCTTTAAATAATTCAACTTGATAATCGACTAAAAACGGAATTGTGTGTTTTTCTCCAACCCCCGAATCATCTGTTAAAAAGACAAGTGTTCCATTTGATGCTAAAGCAGCGTTACGCATTAAAAATTCCAAGGAAAAATTATTCCTATAAGCAAAATTACTACTGATGCAAGGAATAATTTTAATTCCTTTTCGAGCAGCGTCAGAAAAAACCTTTTGCATATGAAGTGAAACGATTTCTGAATACATAGGAGGTTCGTCCAAAATTAGAAAAACCAATTTTGCCTTCGCTGATTCTCTCCAATCTAAACGATTTATTGCAGAATCTAATGCCAAATGAACCACTTCGTCTCCACCTCCGTTCGCTTTTTTTGACTGGATAAAATTTAGGGTTTTGTTTACATCCTTGTTTAAGTCTGAGGAAACAGTAACATATTCATTTCCACTTCCAAAACACTGATAAAAAACACTTCCCAAATTCAAAGATACAGTTGGATTTTGTTTTTTAACATGTAAAATCACATCCAATAAATCATCTTTTAAAAAATCAATCTCATCTCCCATTGAACCTGTTGCGTCAACAGCAAAAACGATATCAATCTCTTCGTTGATCAATTTCGGTTGATGAAGTGTTATGTGATTCACTCCCGAATGAAAAAGGATCGGATCTTCAATGATTTTTGTTTCATCACCTTGAATTTCCAACTTAAACTGATTTTCTTTTGCACTTGTAACCCAAATTTGAGCCAAGCCTTTATTATCTGTTTTTGCTTCCCAAACAATTTTATTTCCATCCAATAGACGGACTGAAATATTGGATAATGGGCAACCAGAATCAGATTTTATCAACACAACAAATCGATCTTGAAAAATAAACTTCCATTGATCTTTTTGAGTTTGAAGATGAGTTTCTATTACTTCGGTCCAAAGAGTCCAATTCCCTAAATCATTGTATTCCCCAGCTGTTAATATTCCATTTTTTTCTAATGAAAAATTCACTTCATTTTTTGATTCACCAAGAAATTCATATGGTATAAGTCTTTTCACAGGAATATTTTCAGACAAATAAACACCATCAATAATGTTAGGCGGATAATTCACTGGTCCACCTGAACCAACAAAACCATCCTCCATCCTGACATTTGTCGTTTTATTTGGTGTTGATGAAAATGAGGCGCTTGAGGCTGTTTTTCTGTAACAAGAAGACAGAAAAATCGCAAATATTAGAAGTGATAAAAATGTATAATTTTTCATAGCAATGTTTAGATATGAAAAACAACGATTTCATTCGATTTCGTTACATTAAATTAATGCGGATACAAATAACGGTAATGCTCAAATTTATCTTTGATAAAGGTTATTAACTCCATATCGGAAGATGTTTTAAGGAAATTTTCATCGATGTTTAAGAATCCAATGAAATTTTCAAATTCTTCTTCGTTTAATGCAACAATGTCATACGCAACATACAAATGAAGCAATTCTTTCAAAACCTTCATCTGATTGTCTTGGTATTCCAACTTAGCAACAGCTTGTTTGCTTTGCTCTGTTTTGGAAAAACGTTGGTATAATGCCGTAATCGGACTTTGCATCACTTCAATACCAGTAACCATTCTAGTTTCGTGTAAAGTCAAAGCAGCACGTTCTTCTTTGATTTGTTGCAATGTTTTCAAAGGACGAATCACAACTTCTTCCTTGGTTGTTACTTTGTTTTCTAACACGCCAACCATTTGCATACGGCAATTACTATCTGCTTTTACTTTAAATCCATACATCGGATACCCTTTCACTGACAAAGTGATGGAATCTCCATTGTTGGCATACACCCCAAAAGCTCCATCTGGCTGACCAAATACTCCTTTGCCTGTTGTTCGATTCACCACCATTAAATTGTAAAAACTTTGTGGTTGAAGTGTATCAATTACTTTTCCAGAAAGAAAAACGCGATCACATGACTGTGAAAAAAGAAGACTTGAATTGACAAGCAAAAAGAAAAAGAATACCGATTTCATTGATACGAAGATATTCTTTTTCATCTGCTAGCAGTGTTATTAAGTGTTAATTTACCAATTATCTTTTTACAAACTGAGCAAAATCCTTAGCGAAATAAGTCAATATTCCGTCAGCACCTGCTCTTCGAATACTCAATAGCATTTCATACATAACTGCCTCGTAATTGAGCCATCCGTTTTGTGCTGCTGCATAAACCATAGCACATTCTCCGCTTACATTGTATGCAGTAATTGGAATTGGAAAGTTTTGTTTCAAAAGTTGAATTATATCCAAATAACACAAAGCGGGTTTGACCATCATCATATCTGCACCTTCAGAAAAATCCAATTCTGCTTCAAGCAAAGCTTCTTTCTTATTTGCTGGATTCATTTGATACGTTTTTTTATCTCCTGATTTGGGAGCTGAGTCCAAGGCATCGCGAAACGGATTGTAAAAAGCACTCGCATATTTCGCCGTGTAAGACATGATACTGACATCTGTAAAACCTTCATCATCGAGCGCTTCACGTAAAAATCCTACACGACCATCCATCATATCAGAAGGTCCGATAATGTCTGCACCTGCTTGTGCTTGTGCTATGGCCATTTTCGCTAAGATCGGTAGTGTTTCATCATTTAATATTTGTCCGTTTTCCACCAGTCCGTCGTGTCCATCAGATGAATAAGGATCCATTGCTACATCGGTCATAATGACGATTTCTGGAAAACGTTCCTTCAATGTCCGAATCGCATGGAGATAGAAGTTTTCTTCTGCATACGAGTAAGTCGCCGTTTTGTCTTTCAATGCTTCATCGACTGCTGGAAAAATATCATACGTGTGAATTCCTAAATTCATACACGTTTCAATTTCAGGAATTAATTGATCCAAGCTCCAACGGAAATTTCCTGGCATGGATTTCACTTCATTTTTAATTCCTTTTCCATCGAGGAGAAAAATGGGATAAATCAAGTTTTCAACTCCTAATCGTGTCTCTTCCACCATACTACGAATGGCGTGATTTTTTCTATTGCGGCGCGGACGTGTATACATCGTTTTTTTTTGAGAGCAAACTTACAATATTCGAATTCCTTTCGTGTCATTTTTTTGTCATTTTATTCAATTTCGAATCGAATTAATGAAATTGTGTTTCATTATTATTGTTATCTTTCCGTGGTAAAAATCCCAGAAATTTATATTTGATATTCAATTTCAGGAAATTACTACTGTAAGTTACAAGATTAGTCGATGAGTGAAAGAATTCTGAATGCATTGATGCAGTTGTTTGCCATCAT
>CAYRMV010000097.1:0-13116 GCA_964425255.1 uncultured Flavobacteriales bacterium | reverse complement strand
AGAATCTGTCGAATTCGAGTGGTTTCTTCGAAAATAAATGTTTGATTTTGGAATATTAAGACTGGTAAAGTCGCCTTATATTTCCAAAGAAATCACTATCTTTGCAAGCTAAATTTAAAATAAATTGTACATGGAAATCCCAAAAACGTATGAGCCGTTAAAGGCAGAGGAAAAATGGTATGCGCATTGGATGGAAAAAGGTTACTTCCATTCTGAACCGGATCATCGGGAAGCTTATACCGTCGTCATTCCACCGCCAAACGTAACAGGCGTTTTACACATGGGACACATGCTGAACAATACCATTCAAGACGTTCTTGTTCGTCGTGCACGTATGTTAGGCAAAAACGCATGTTGGGTTCCTGGAACAGATCATGCATCCATTGCAACTGAAGCTAAAGTGGTTCAGAAATTGCGTAAAGAAGGAATTAAAAAATCGGATTTAACGCGCGAAGAATTCCTACGTCATGCGTTTGAATGGAAAGACAAACACGGAGGAATCATCTTAGAGCAATTGAAAAAACTCGGTTGCTCGTGTGATTGGGAACGTACTTCTTTTACCATGGATCCCGAATATTCTGATTCTGTGATCAATGTGTTTATTGATTTGTATAAAAAAGGCAAGATTTACCGCGATTGGCGCATGGTAAACTGGGATCCTGAAGCTTTGACTGCTCTTTCAGACGAAGAAGTTATTCACAAAGAAGTAAATTCTAAGTTGTTTCATGTTCGCTATAAAATTGCTGGAAGTGAAGATCAATGGTTGACCATTGCAACGACTCGTCCTGAAACTATTTTGGGAGATTCGGCCATTTGTATCAATCCAAATGATGAACGTTACAAGCATTTGCATGGAAAACAAGCAATTGTTCCGATTGCGAATCGAACCATTCCCATTATTTTGGATGAATATGTAGATATGGAGTTTGGAACAGGATGTTTGAAAGTAACACCTGCTCACGATACAAATGACTACGAACTAGGAAAAAAACACCAATTGGAAACCTTGGATATTTTCCACGATAACGGGATTTTGAATTCCTTAGGCTTGCATTACGAAGGGAAAGACCGTTTCGTTGTTCGGAAGGAAATCGAAAAAGAACTATACGACAAAGGCTATTTAGTGAAAACCGAAGATCACATCAACAAAGTTGGTTTTTCGGAACGAACAGATGCAGTAATTGAGCCAAAATTATCATTGCAATGGTTTGTTTCAATGAAAGAATTGGCGCAACCAGCATTGGAAAATGTGATGAATGGAAACATTGCTTTTCACCCAGATAAATTCAAAAATACCTACCGTCACTGGATGGAGAATGTGAAGGATTGGTGTATTTCTCGTCAATTGTGGTGGGGACATCAAATTCCTGCATGGTATTTTGGATCAGATGCTGCCGATTATGTGGTTGCAAAAACACGCGAAGAAGCAGCCATTTTGGCAACTGAAAAAGCAGGAAAAACCATCGATCCAGCTGATTTGAAACAAGATGAAGATGTATTGGATACGTGGTTCTCGTCATGGTTGTGGCCGATTTCTGTTTTTAACGGTTTGACACAACCTGAAAACGAAGAAATCAAGTATTATTACCCAACCAATGATTTGGTGACTGCACCTGAAATTATGTTTTTCTGGGTTGCTCGTATGATCATTGCAGGTTACGAATACTTGGGTGATTTACCGTTCAAAAATGTATATTACACGGGAATCGTTCGGGATAAATTGGGTCGAAAAATGTCCAAATCATTGGGGAATTCACCCGATCCAATTGAATTGATTGAAAAATACGGCGCTGACGGTGTTCGCATGGGGATTTTGATTTCTTCTCCAGCAGGAAATGATTTGCCTTTTGATACTTCGCAATGCGAACAAGGTCGAAATTTCACCAACAAAATTTGGAACGCGTTCCGTTTGGTGAGTGCTTGGGAAGTGAAAGACATGGATCAACCAAAAGCAAGTGAAAAAGCAATCGAATGGTTTGAGGCAAAATTCAACCAACAATTAGCTGAAATCAATGAGTTGTTTGATAAATTCCGTATCTCAGAAGCATTGATGACAACGTATAAATTGGTTTGGGATGATTTCTGTTCGTGGTATTTAGAAATGATTAAACCGGGTTACGAACAACCAATTGATCGTAAGACGTTGGAAGCGACCAAAGATTTCTTCGAACGTATTTTGAAGTTGATTCAACCATTCACACCATTTATTGCAGAAGAAATTTGGCATTTGATTCGCCAACGTCAAACGGGTGATGATATCATTTTAGCAGAATGGCCAAAAGTGGGAACAATCGATGAAAATGTCTTGAAATCGTTTGGGACAGCAGAAGAGATTATTACAAACATTCGAAATATTCGTAAACAAAACAACATAGCCAACAAAGTGAAGATGGATATGTTTGTGAAAATTAATTCAACGGATGATACTTCTTTTGATGCGGTTTTGGTAAAAATGGGTAATCTTTCCAAATTGGAGTATGTGACTGAAAAAGTAGCGAATGCCTATTCTTTTTTAGTTAATTCCAATGAATTTTTTATTCCATTTGGAGAAGATATCGATATTGAAGCAGAACGTTCGAAATTGCAAGAAGAATTGGATTATACAAAAGGGTTTTTACAATCCGTTTTGAAAAAACTTCAAAATGAGAAATTTGTTGCGGGAGCTCCTGCACAAGTTTTAGAAAATGAACGCAAAAAAGAAGCCGATTCTCTTCAGAAAATTGCGGTTTTGGAAGAGAAATTAGCTAACTTAGGATAGAATTCAATTTCATATTTAGAAAGCTTCGGTGTTTGCCGAGGCTTTTTTTGTTTACTTTGGTAAAATAAAACACGTATACCATGCTTAAAATTTTCTTTGTTAGTTTCCTTTTTATTTTTTCAGCATTCACAATCCAAAAACCGAGATCAACATCGTTTGCTGAATTGGATACGTTCATGAACGATTGGCACAAAGCTGCTAGCGAAGCCAACTGGAATAATTACGAAGCCAAAATGGATGCAGATTTTGTGTTCTTAGGTACCGACCCAACAGAACGATGGAACAAAAAGGAATTTGAATCCTTTGCTAAACCGTATTTTGATCAAGGAAAAGCTTGGGATTTCAAAGTAAAAAGTAGGAATTGGCAAATTTCAACGGACGGAAAAACCGTTTGGTTTGATGAAATTTTGGATACTTGGATGCGTGATTGCCGTGCAACAGGTGTGTTGGTTCGTCGAGGAAAAGAATGGAAAATAATCCATTACAATTTACATGTGTTGATTGAAAACAGTAAAATTCGTTCGTTTATTCAATTGCGCGATCAAAAAACAGAATAAAGAAATGCAGCTAAAGCATCTTTCACAACTGGGTTGTTGATGTAATAACGTTGTGAATGGATTTTCCCACAGGAACTTACATCACGTGCAAAGATTTTCATGTCGGGTGCTGCCTGTTGCGCATTTTTTTGCCATTTAGCGAGCGCATTATTTTTATTACAACCAAGCGAAGTATTGCCAAATCGTTTTACTCCTGGACCAAGGATGCCTGTTTTTGAATCTTTTTTTCTCAAAGCAAAATCGTGTTTGTTCCATAAAATCCAAATGAGATTTTGATTGTTTTTTTGCCAATTTTTCCAAGAAGAATCAGCATCAATGGCAGGAGCAAGGATAAAAAATGAGCGAGTATTTTGGGAGCTAATTTGCATGATTGGAGCCAACACTTTTACCCCTAAACTGTGTGCAATAAATCCTTGTTTGGGATGATTTACTCGAGAAAGAATAGTTTGTAATTTTTCTCCTACAAGTTCAGATTGCTTGTATACTACTTCAAATAATTGGAAAAGGGCTTGATTTTTTTTGTTATTGAGTGAAAAACAACAATCGTATCCACCATCCCAATAAATTTCAATCCAATGATGCTCTATTGGGTTTATCTCATTGATTTTTTGGTGTAAAACGTAAAAATCGTCTGGAGAAGAAATATCGGTTGTTGTTCGGTGAAAGCTTTTTCGATATCCATGAACAGCAAATAATACTGATTTATCAGTCAATAAATTCCATTTTTGCTGGTAATTTTGGATGAGTTTTTCTTCTAATTTGGTTATGTTTTGAACGGTTGGAAGTGAATCAAATAGTTGTTCTTTTCGAATTATTTGGATGAAAAATTCAGGATAATTTTGATAGAATTGATGTAAATTACCATTCGATTGAATTAGTAAACTATCTGGAATAAAATGATTTGGATAAATATGTCCCCAACGATCCAAGTAAATATGTGGTAAGGAATCCGAATTTATTCGTTCTCCAAAAAGGACATGTTGTTGACTGTAAATTACTTCTATATGCTGAAGTAGCAAAAAGAAAACACAAAAAAGTTTGAACAAGAATTGGCTCATGGAACAAAGATATTATTAATTCTAGTTCGTTTCTTTTCCGATTTTTCTATACATCGATAATAATGCAAACGGTAAAATATTGTTACTTTTGTTGTACGAATTTTGTCTTATGATTAAGAAACGACAAACTCCTGGAAAGAAAAAAGTATTGGAATTTTTCAAGCTTCATGAACAAGCAATTAGTCATGATATGCTGGAGGCTGGCTTGAATGGAGCGATGGATCGCGTGACTATTTACCGCATTCTGAAAAGTTTCGAAGAAGATGGAATTGTTCACCGAATCATGGGAGAAAATGGTCGTGCTTATTACGCACTTTGTAATTCGTGTGAAACAGAACATCACCATGAACATCAACACAATCATTTGCATTTTCATTGCACTTCGTGTGATACACTTTCTTGTTTGGAACAAGAAATTCACATTCCTATTCCATCTGGATATGAAGTGAAAAATTTGCAACTAACCGCAACTGGAGTTTGTGCAAAATGTAAGTGATTAGATTCACAAAATAGATGATAAAAAATAAACACTTTGGATAACGTAGAATCAACCCTTTTTGATGTAGTAGTGATTGGTGCTGGACCTGCCGGAGGACAATTAGCACGTCAGCTTGCAAAAGCGGGTAAAAATGTCGTCTTAGCTGAAAGATATGCCAGTTTCGAAGAAAATAATTTTTCAAGTGCTGGAATGTTAGCAGAAAATTTAAGACTTTTTGACTTACCTGAATCTGTGGTAGGAACGTATTGGAATCGATTAGCAATTGAAAGTTCAACCTCCATGTATGAATGGAAAAGTGATCAAAATATAGGTGTTGTATTAGATTTTGCTCGGTTGAGACAATTTTTAGCGGATGATTGTCAAGCACATGGTGGAACAATTTTAATGGGTCATCGTTATTTGCGAAACGAGCAGTTTTCGGATTATGTTCGTGTTTTTTTGAAGAATGGACAAAAAGATGAAATTGAATTAAAAGCAAAATGGCTCATCGATGCAACTGGTCCTGCAAGAAAGGTCATGTTTGACGATAAAGAAAGTCAACCCGATTTTTTAAGTGCTTCAGCAGTCGAATTTTTGATTGAAGTTCCTCAAGAAGTTTACGACAAATACAAGGATGTGTTGTTGTTTTTTATGGGAAAAAAATGGGCGGATGATGGTTATAGTTGGATATTTCCGATGGAGAATCAACTGCTAAAAGTGGGGTCTGGAAAATTATTTTATGAAAAGAAAAAAGGCGTTTCTTCCAAAGAGCTAACCGAAAAAATAATTCGAGAATACTTAGGGCTTAATGAATATAAACTAATCGATTGCCATGGAGGAGTTTATAGAGTGAGTGTAGGATTAAATGATACCTACCAAAAAGGACGTATTGTTGCCGTTGGGGATGCTGTTTCATCCGTGAATCCATTAGGGGGAGAAGGAATTAAATTTGCCATGGAAAACGCTGATTTATTAGTTCCGATTTTAATGAAGAACATTGAAAATAACCAAGTTGATTGTTCCAAATTCAGAAAAATATCACGTAAAAAATACCGTTTAAGTTGGATCATTTGTGAATTGGTTGGACGTCGAGTTTATATTACCTATACCGATGAAAAATTAGATCTTCGTTTGAGTCAATATCACAAAATGTCTAGTTTTGATGACATCATTGATTTGCTTTTTTATTTTAAATTCAAACGTAAAATGATTCCTATTTTGTTTCGTCTGGTAAAAAATAAGTTGAAATTATGATGCATTTTAATTATTGATTCTACCTTTTTAAGCATTATTTTTTCATTTAAATTATTGATTTTCATTTAGTAACTAGAATGTTTTAATTTGGATGCTAACATTTTTTGTTGAACACTACTTATTAATGCAGTATAGTTGCAATATACAGATGTATTTGTCTCAAATTCTTCAAAATGGATAAAAGACAAAAATTACCTGTGACAGTTTTAAGTGGATTTTTAGGTGCAGGAAAAACTACATTACTCAATCATATTTTGCACAACATGCAAGGTTTGCGTGTAGCTGTGCTCGAGAATGATATGAGCGAAATCAATGTTGATGCGCAATTGGTTGAGAATAAGCAAGTGCTAATATGAGATTTAGGTTTTTGTAAGCCTCAAGATGAAAAGTGGATGTCCGAATGATCGAGGTATCCATTTTTATTTTCTCAAGCGCATAAATGGTTTTTCAACGAAACGATAAAGTAAATAGGAAAGAACACAGGTTACTACCCAAAAAAGGATGTACTCAAGAAACCAAGTTTGCGTCAATTCGTGTTTTGATTTTAAGTTATCGTGTAAAGCAAATTTGAAAAGAATATCAATGACAATTGTACGGTTGACCAAGTACATGGAATATGAAATCAAACTAATCGCTGTAATCCAAGTCCAAAAGCGATGTGGAATTTGTTTCCATCGTTGCATGACTGGAAGCATCATTCCGACACAAACGGCTTTGATAAAAGGTAATAAAACAGCGAAATAATAACTCGTATTACTTCGATTGAAAAATTTCAAAAAATAGAGTGCAAGCAAGCCGGTTAAAAGCCACGAGATATCCATTTTTTCCCAAATTTTCGGAAAATAATACATCAAATAAGCGGCAAAAACACCAACTAAAATGGCGTCTAAACGAGAAAAGACTTGACGTGTGATTCCCAAATCGATCGATTTTTCAGTGAGTGGATTCAATTTGAAATACAAATGATGACGTAAGCAGATAACTCCAATTAAAATAATGCACAACAAATAAAAAAAATAGATTCTTTTATTCATTTTCGGAAAAAAGTATAAACCTAAAAAAAGGATGAAAGGGACAGTCAAATAAAACCATTCTTCGATACTCAAACTCCAAGATTCTGAAAAAAATGCGGGTTGTTCTGCGAAAACATTTTGGATAAAAAGATAGTACTTCCAAACATCCACTGGTAGATGTGTTGGTTTAAGTGAATAGGTGTAAATTATTAAAAATGTGAGAATTAAAACATAGGCAGGAAGTGTGCGCAACCACCTACGATTCCAAAAATGAAAGAGTGTTTGTAAGGTCGATGGTTTTTGCTCAATTGTTTTGATTAAAATTCCACCAATTAAAAATCCGCTTAAAACAAAAAAGATAGAAACGCCATCTAAAATGAAATTATCCACCCAAAATTGAACACTTTCGGGAAGTAAGATCTTGCTGTGACCGATAACAACAAAAAAAATAGCAAAAAAGCGCAACACATCTAGCCCAAAAATGCGCTTTTCTAATTTTTCGTCTTTAAAAAGTGAAATCTGTGCCAATGTGCTGCAAAGATACATCTTTGTTGTGAAAATGATTGACATTTTAGAGGAATCGCACAGAAGAATAAATTCTTCCAATTTGATTTGGTGATAAAATTTAAAATCGAATTGAAGGTTTTAATATTTTAGATAAAATTACGTTGTCTTAAAATAATTGATTACATTCGAAAAAAAACACGATGAATACCAGTTTTGGCGGACGAATACTCTATTTCTTGCGGTTATTTTTTCCGATTCAACTGATATTTGGTCATTTGAAATACAATTTATTCGCGCTTTTATTTTGGGTAATCTTATTTCTCATTGTAACAGATCAATTGGGTTCCAAATTCGGAGTACCATTTTTGTTTTATACGCCCGAATATCAAGCGGAAACAAATCCGACTGCCTTTGCCTTGTTGGGTTTTGCAATAGGTGGATTTACGATGGCATTTAACATGTTTAGTTACATCACTTTGTCGAGTAAATATCCTTTTTTGGCCACTTTATCACGTCCATTTTTTAAGTTTTGTTTGAATAATTCGATTATTCCTGCCTCTTTTTTAATTACACATATTGTCCATTTTAGTCGATTTCAGCGTTTGGAGGAATTTGCATCTTCTTCTGAAATTTGGATGGATATTTTGGCATATTTAGTTGGTTTTTCGTTGTTTGTATTAATTTCTTTGTTGTATTTTTTCCCAACAAACAAAGATTTTTTCAAATTTACTGGGCAAAAAGCAGACGAGGAAGATGAAGAACCCATTCATTCATTTTTGCACAACAACAAGATCACTTGGAATGAGTTTTTCCGCTACGAAAAAGAACGATCCTATATTTATTGGTGTACGCTTTTCCGTTGGAAAAAAAGTCGTTCTGTTCAGCACTATGATCGGGCAATATTAAAACGCGTTTTTGCTCAAAATAGAATCAATGCTTCTTTGTTTGAGTTGGTTACCATTTTGGCTTTTTTCATACTTGGGATGTTTCGCGAATTACCCTGGTTGGATTTGCCTGCCGGAATGAGCATTGTCTTGTTGCTTTCGATAATATTGATGTTTTTCTCCATTTTTAAGTCGTGGTTTAACTATTGGGCGTATGTGGTTTTGATTTTTGCAATCATAGGAATGAACTATTTGAGTAAAAAAACCGATTTTTTTCGATATAGAAATTATGCATACGGACTTTCGTACCAAAAGGATAAGCTCAGAGATTATTCGGTTGCAGCTATTTATAAAGAAGGGAAAAAGCAAGATTTAGTAAAAGAAACGCAGCAACAATACCTCCAGCGTTTGGATGCGTGGAAAAAACAAACGGGTAAACAAAAACCCAAATTAATAGTCTTGATTTCTTCAGGCGGTGGTTCACGAAGTGCATTCTGGACTTTTTCCGTTTTACAAAAAGTAGACCAACATTTAGAGGGAAAACTATCTAAACACATCCAAATGATGACAGGTGCTTCGGGTGGTATGATTGGCGCTTCCTTTTTTCGACAATTGTACTTGGAAGATCAACTCAATCAAACGAATTTGAGGTATGACCCGATTTACAGACAAGCAATTTCCAAAGATTTGCTGAATAAACTTTCTGTTTCCGCTTTTTCTAGCGATTTATTTGTTCGTTATCAACAAGCTCAAATTGCAGGAAATCGATACACCAAAGATAGAGGATATGCATTTGAACAACATTTACATCAAAATACGCTGAATAAATTAAATCATCCACTTTCGTTTTACAAACAATTCGAAAAAAATGGTGCTATTCCAACCATGATTTTAACCCCAACTATAGCTAACGATGGTCGTCGGATGATTATAGGGACAGAATCACTTGCGTTTTTATGCTACGATATTAAAGGAAAAAAATCACCGACTTCCTCTTATGAAAACATTGATTTTCAAAGTTTTTTCAAAGGAAATCAATGCGATAGTTTGCGATTTTCTTCTGCGCTTCGCATGAGTGCTTCATTTCCATTTGTTTTGCCCATGGTGTCGCTACCCACACAACCCGAAATGCAATTGATGGATGCTGGTTTGCGCGATAATTACGGTGGGAAAATTATGATGGAATATTTGTATGAATTGGAAGATTGGATTGAGGAAAACACCAGTGGAGTAATTGTTTTACAAGTACGTGACACCAAAAAGTTATTGAACGGTGAAACATATGAAGAAATTTCATTGAAAGATAAGTTCACAATGCCTTTCGGAAACATGTATGACAATTTCCCGAAAACCCAAGATTTTGACCAAGATGAATTAATGAAAATAGGCTTCGAACGATTTTCTTTTCCAATTGATTTAGTCACATTTAACTTGCGTGAAGCACCCAAAGAAAGAATTTCCTTATCTTGGCATTTGACAACACAAGAAAAAATGAAAATTGAAAAAGCGTATTTGAGTATTGGGAATCGTTTTGCGTTGAAGCAACTTAAATATTTACTTCGATAATGCTATGAAAGATACTTGTCAACTCTATCATTATGATGCTGAATCGTATTTAATGACGCAAAATTCGGTTCGATATTATGCCGAACATTTTGCCCAAGAAGAATTGTCGGACCAAAAGATTCATTGGTTGAATTTTCATTCGATTAGAGATCGGGCCTTGATTGAAAAGTTCTGTGAATCGATTCAAATTGAAAAATTAACGGTCGAAGAAATATACAGAAACGAGAAAAGACCCAAAATGGAAGAGTATCCCAATTATATCTTCTTTTCCGTTAAATCTGCTTTGCCTCGAACAGACAAAAATGCTCGTTTGCATCAGGAAAAATTATCCTTTATTTTAAACGATAAATTCCTCATTTCCTTTCAAGAAAAGAGTTCTGATCATTTCACGGATGTGCGTGACCGTATTGAGAAAAAAAGAGGTAAAATCCGTTTCAAAGGTCCCGATTTTTTATTGTATCGGATGTTAGATGCGATTACAGACAATTATTTTGAAGTCTTGGATGACATTGTTCAATCGATTGAAACGTTGGATAATCGTTTGCTTCGAAATCCACAAAGTGATACCTTGAAACACATTGAAATTCAGAAAAGAAAATTGATTGAACTTCGAAAAATAGTTTTTCCACTCAAAGAAACAACCTCACAATTGGAAAAAATACAAAGTCCTTTTTTAAATGAAGATAACCGATATTATTTTGCTGAATTAAAAGAAAATTGCCTGACTGTATTGGAAGAAATAGATGCAAACAAGCAAATTTTAGATGGTATGGCAAACTTGTATTATGCCATTCAAGATCAGAAATTGAATGAAATCATGAAGTTGTTAACGGTAATTTCGGCCATTTTTATCCCCTTAACTTTTATCGTAGGTGTCTATGGAATGAATTTCGAAAACATGCCCGAATTGAAAATGAAATACGGATATTTTATTTCCTGGGGAGTGATGGCGTTTATTGCCATTAGTTTGATTTTCTATTTCTACAAACGGGGTTGGATTAATCGAAGGGATTTGTAATCCAACTATTATCGTTATTTCTTTCGAACAAGCATCAATCCATCACGAATCGGGAGCAAGATGTTTTCTACTCGATCATCGGATTGAATTTTTTGGTTGAACGCTAAAATTGCTTTCGTATCATGGTCATTTGATTTAACTTCATCAATCACTTTTCCACTCCAAAGCACATTGTCAATCAAAAAATAACCTCCCGAAGGAACAAGATCGAAAGTGAGATCATAATACCTTGCATAATTTTTCTTGTCTGCATCGATAAAGACCAAATCAAAGGTTTTGTTCAACGTAGGAATCGTTTTTTGAGCATCGCCAATAATCCATGTTACACGATTTTCGACTCCAGCCTTAGCAAAAAAAGAACGCACAAAATCTTCCAATTCAGGATTGACATCCAAGGTTGTAAGATGACTTTCTTCGGACATTCCTTCCAAAAATGCCAATGCAGAATACCCTGTATAGGTCCCAATTTCAAGTACATTTTTTGGTTGAATCATTTGAGCAATAAACGTGAGTAATCTACCTTGAAAAGCGCCACTCAACATTCTAGGCTGCATGATTTGCACATGTGTTTGACGATTTAATTCACGCATCACAGTTGATTCTGGTGTTGTGTGTGAGCAACAATAGTGATCCAAAGCATCTGAAATAAACTCCATAATCCGATTTGTTTTTCCGCAAAAGTACAGAATAAGTAAGCGATTCGCATCAAAAGACTCGAATTTCAACTTTCTAGCTATCTTTGCACAAATAAGAAATATGTCAGTAGATAATAGTGCAGTAAGTTACTGTGTAGGAATGAGTGTTGCAGACAGTTTGATGCAACAAGATTTAGATCAATTAAATCCAGAGATTTTAGCGCAAGCAATTAGTGATGTTTTTGCAGGAAAAGAGACTAAATTTTCGCCCAATGAAGCAAATGGTATCATCCAACAATATTTGCAAGAAGTAACTGAAAGTAAATTTGAAGTATTCAAGCAAGAAGGGGAAGCATTTTTAGCTGATAATAAATCCAAAGCAGGTGTTCAAGTAACTGATTCAGGATTGCAATTCGAAGTGATTGAAGCTGGAAATGGAGCAAAACCGGGTGCAACAGATACAGTTGAAGTTCATTATCATGGAACTTTAATTGATGGAACCGTTTTTGATAGTTCAATTGAACGTGGACAAACAGCAACATTTGGTGTTCATCAAGTAATCAAAGGTTGGACAGAGGCTTTGCAATTGATGTCAGAAGGAGCAAAATACCGTTTGTACATTCCGCAAGATTTGGCTTATGGAGCACATCCACATCCTGGTGGTGCAATTAAACCGTTTATGACTTTGATTTTTGATGTAGAATTAGTCAAAGTTCACGCTTAATTCAAAATTTTTATGAAGAAAATCATCCTTTTTATTGCTGTTTCAGCCATTTTTGCTTCCTGTGGTGGTGAGAAAGATTCTGCTGAAAAAGTAGAATTAAACGATTTTGCTGATCGCTTGTCGTATGCACTTGGCGCAGATCAAGCTCGCGGTTTTTCTGATGTGGAAGACCCAAATTTTGAAAAATACAACCAAGAGGAAATTGCTTTGGGTTTTCAAGATGGTTTGAAAGACAAAAATGCGTACGATGAATCATGTAAAGCATTGTTGGAAAAAACATTTGGTAGCGGACCACAAGGAATTGAGAATGCAGATATGAAATCGGTTTCTCGTTGTATTGGTAAGTTATCAGGAACTTTTTTCTTATCTGGTTGGGAAGCAAAACAAGCGCTTGGCCAAATTCGAATGGATAAAGTAATTTTGGGTTTCAAACACGGATTAGCTAAATCGGATACGATTATCAAACGCGATGAGCAAATGGAAATGATCCAGCAGTTTATTCAAGATTTGAATAAAATCAACGGTGAAAAAATGCTTGCTAATGCGAAGAAAAAAACAAACACAACGACAACTCGTTCTGGAATTGTTCTTGAAACCATTCAAGCAGGTACAGGTGGTTCGCCTACACCAGCAGATGATGTTTTGGCACATTACATTTTGATGA
>CAYRMV010000096.1:0-13127 GCA_964425255.1 uncultured Flavobacteriales bacterium | reverse complement strand
GTATGACTGTATCGGTCATCACATCATAGAATTAACCGATGCAAATGTAGATGATGCTACGATATCACTTAATCCGGAAAATATTATGCCGCTGCATCACCGCTGCCACAACAAGATACATGATAGACTTGGGTATTATCATAGACAAGTGTTTCTTGTATATGGTTCTCCATTGTCTGGGAAGAGTACATTTGTTCGTGACAACATGAGCGAGGGTGACTTCATTCTTGATGTCGATAATATATGGCAGTGTGTCAGCGGATGTGATAGGTATGTCAAGCCTAATCGATTACGATCGTGCGTGTTCGGAATCCGTGACCGGATGCTTGACATGGTGCGAATGCGTCAAGGCAAGTGGCTTAATGCCTGGGTGGTTGGTGGGTATCCGTTGAGTAGTGAGCGAGAACGGCTTATAAATTCCTTGGGTGCATCTCCATCCAATAACTGAGGTATAACATAATAATGACTTTCTTTTAACCGCTTGATTTTACTGAAATTCAATAGCTCCCCTGAACAATTTTCAGACTTTTCTATTCTTAACTTTGTTCTTAAATCCATTAAACATCCTGTATAAATACTTAAAGATAATACAAAGGTACACAATTTCATCTCGATCCCCCGCAAAATATTGTTAAATGCAATCTCGACAATGCCTCTCTCTGTTCAGCGGTATTGGTATTGATGTATCGTTGCGTAGTTGAAGGATACCTGTGTCCAGCCATAATTTGTACATCTTCCAATAAAATTTTACGTTCATTGAGCCAGTAATTGATGACACTTTTGCGGATATTGGCAGGTGAAACTTCTTTGTCAAAAGCGACAGCCAATCGGCTGATGAGTGCGTGAATTGAATCGACGGTCATTGGCAAACCACGCATGGAGATAAAGAGTTTATTGGTTTTCTGAGAAGCTAATTTTTTACGATCTACTTCAATATAGTTAATCAAAACGATTACCTGTGATGGTTGTAGCGAGAGGGTTCTACTACGGTTTTTTCGGCATCCTTGAATGTGAACTGTACCCATATCAAAATCAATATCACTTACTTTTAATGAGATGAGTTCTTGACTAGTCATACCTTGATATATGAGTAGTCCGATAATTGCACGGTCTCGGTTCATCACAACAGGAAAACGATGTTCTTTCACTTTGATGAGTAGTTCCATTTCCTGAATGGACAAAAACTCTCCAAAATTTATTCCTGTGGGTTTTGTTTCTGTTTTTAGGTATCTGCATGGATGACTTTTGATTTTTCCGATATCCAAGAGGAAATCGTAGTACGCTTTAATGGAGGCGATCACAACTCCCCGATACCTTATTGTTGCACCGTTTTGTTTAAGATTTGTACAATACTCCTCTATATTATTGAGAGATAGACTACTTGCATTAGGATAATGCGCTAAAAATCTGTTGATGATGTAGAGATAGCTACCCACGGTACTTGAAGCAAGACGTGTATTTAAGTAGTTCTCCAATTGTTGATGTTCATTTTTCATATCGTGTAATAGTTTTTAATTTTTCTTCTTTTGGCATAAACGGTGGTGGTATCAATTTCCGCATGTCCAAGAAACCTGCGTACATATTCAAATGACTGTCCTGCATCGATTAAATGTGTTGCAATGGAATGACGCAGGCAATGGAGCGTGATTTTCTTGCTGATAATCTCAGGGTTATTGGTTCGGGCAACAGTGCCTTTGAATATTTCGTTTAATTTTTCTCCGTCTATAGGTTTCCCCAAATGATTGATGAAGAAGCGTTTCTGAGTTTGTCCCGTGCTTAACAACAGTTGCAACCGCTCCTCGGTGTATGTCCTTAACACATCCAAGAAAAAATCACTGATGGGAATCGTTCGGGTTTTATTAAATTTATCAGATTCTGCGATAATCGTACCGTGTACGAAATCAATGTGTTTCTCTTCGAGTTCTTCTAAACTACTTCGTCGCATTCCACAACCGTATGCTAATGCAATTAATGCTCGCTCTAGTGAATTCTGACACACCTCATAGACTTCTTTGACTTCATCGGTTGTAAGTATATGTCGTTTGATTTTAAAGGTTAAACTGCTTACATATTCCTCAGAAACGTCTTCATATTCTTGCTCAGGTTCTTTCAATAATTTTGGAATGGCAAAAGGAGTTAGTAGGATTTTTTCATTACCATCAATTAATCTTCGTACCAACATTCCTATCGTTGATAAATTTTCATTGATCGAACTGATAGACAAACAACCCTCGCCTCTAAGTTTGGGTCGTGTTGTCAAATGATGGAGGTACTCTTTCATATCATCGGTAGTAACATCCCGAAGTGTAGCAATGCCTTTTTGCTCCAAAAAAAGAAAAAACCATTTGATGTAATTGGCATAATTGTTTCCTTTCTTTAGGGATTTTGTCGCCACCGTATGCGTTGCAAATAACCGATGGACATCTTTGTAATACGCTGTTTTTAGTTCCATATTGAATTCTCATTTTTGGTTCACCACCGTCGTAACTAGCAACACAAGCGGGTTTTAGCGAACCTACCCACTGTGTCCACCGTTTACTAACTGGTCTTGAATGTATTTTTTAATCGTTTGTATTTCTGCTGTTTGTACAATTCTGTAAACAAACCCTGTGTTGCGATGTCCTTCTTTTTTGAGGTACTCGGATGCAGTGAGTAAAGAAAGATGTCGGTTTGTGTGCGTTTTGCTATACCCCAATTGCTGTACCTCAAGGGAGGTAAATAAACGCTCTGCGGAGAATTCCTGTTTTAATTTTGCAAACAACTCCAACGTTGGAGCATCCAACTCGTCTGTGTTTAATACGACTGTATTTAAGAATAAATCCATTGCCATTTGCAGATCTTCTTTTTGTACAATCAGCCGTCCCTTGTCATCCTTGTTTCGTTGGTGCTGATGGAATAAAGTAATGAGGTTTGTAAAATGTAAGAGTTGGATTGTCAGATTGCGTGCATTGGGTATATGTGCTGGTATCATTAAACTGTTTGCATGGGGATTCACAACAGCAAGAGGATGTACATTTTTAAGAACGTAGTGAATCATTTCCTTTGCCCGTTGTTGTTGTTCTTCATCAATGAGTCCTGCTATGCGTTGGCAATCGTACTCCATTAGTCGTTTCATTTGGTTGGTGCTTGTATCTAAATCGATCACTACCGTTTTGGGTTCATCCGAAAATACCTTTCGAGCATGACTACTCGCTCCGATACTACTCGTATGACCTTCAATGGTCTTACGATTGGTAACGAGTTCACCGATGGCATTTTTTACAGGTGCATCATTGATAAAATGATTATTTGCTTGAAGACGTTTTAGATCCGTAATTGCTTTGCTTGTAATAATTCCTGAATAGTCAGCTATCACCAGTAATTTTCGGTTAATGACGGAGTTTCCATAGTATCTAAAACTGCGTGAAGTTGTCACATCTAATGGATACCGATCAATTTCTGTAATCAAAGAGGCTATTGAATTAACGAGTTCTGCACCAACAGCCATATCGTTTGCTTGAACTACTGCGTGTAGATTATACATGGTTGGGTAACTACTTGCGATGATAAAGAGTAGCAAACGTGTTTTTTCTTCTCCCACAACACCTGCCCGTTCAATCCATTCGTCGAGTTCTCTCATCAAATCAGGTGATCTTAACAGTTGTTTTGCTCGTTTGTCCTGTGCTACACTAAAACCTCGGGCAGGCAAAACTTCTTGTTTTCTTGCCATCTTAATACGTTGTAATTGCTCCCGTATTTTTTCTAGTTCAGATAAGACAATAGTATAATTGATGGCTTTCCCTTCTGTCCATTCATACAACCATCCTTTTGAATTTGTGAGATTCAACAAATTGATTTTTATGGGATATGGTTCTGAAAAATCAACACTGTGAAGTTCAAATTGCATTTCAAGCAAGGACGGGTTTGTTGGTAGTATTCCATAGATATGATACGTTAGTTGCTTACCCGTGTATATGAATTCCGTAGGAGAAATTTCTTGTAACTGATTTTCAGAAGGTGTTTCACTCTTTCTGATTTCATCAATGAAGGTCTGCAATCCTTCTGCTCCATATTTTACCCACATCTCATTGAGACTTTTTTCAGGAAGAATTCCTACTTGTGGTGTTATACAAGAAACGGCATTCAATTCTTCGATCAGTTCAGTTTGTTCCGATTGGGAAAACACGATAAATTCTTTGAGAGCTACCAGTTCCCTTATTGCTTTTCGAATATCCGAACTTACTTTTCCATTGAATAAGGAAATAACGGCATCTCTGTTTTCAAGAATTCCTGATTGAAGTAAACTGACAGCATCAATCACATTCTCTGTTACGAATAAGCGTGTGGTTCTTTCAGAAGGAAACCCAGGATATAATCCTTCTTCATTGAGGTATTCTTCTTTGGGAGTTTGGATTTTAAACCGATAGGCATACAGGTTAACGATGTGACCAGTTTCATCTTTGAGAGGAAATGTAATGGAGTAATTTCCGAAGGATGTATACGCCTTTAATTCAGGACTACGAACTGCTGCATCACTCGGAGTTAATATTCCGAGTTTTACCAAAGGTTCTCTGAACGAATCTGGTTTGCGATGATGAGCCTGACCACTTATAAATCCTACTTGGATATTGTTGTAATTTAATCCGAGTGTCTCCAAAAATTGACGAGGATGTGTTGCTTTGAAATTTTGTAAACCATGAACACTTATCTCGAAAAAATTCTTCAAAGCAAGTGACAGTTCAGTTGTTGTTTGTCTGTCATCTTTTTCCATTTCTATGTCTTTATTTATTAGCATAATCGAGGTGTTAATAATTCAACAAAATCGCTTTATTTTGAACTTTCACCCCCTTCTTTAATCCGTGTCAAACATAAGACAGACACCTTGGAACAGCAAGTAAACAGGGGTTTAAATCGCTCTAAAACAGCATGTTTTTCGGGGTTTTTGCATTAATATGCAGGATTGCAATATGACAGTACGAATGTCCTCTATATTGCAACCTGTTTAGGGAATTCCTCCCTAAAAACCCTTCGCTCTTGCATTCAATTTTTCTTTCAAAATCGTTCATTTCTGTATTGTTGTTGTTCTTCTTTTTTCACTTTTTGGAGCAATTCCATTCGTCTACTCAAGGTTAAATTTTGCTCTAGTGACTGCAAAATTTCAGCAGTGTATCCAAGTGTTTTGAATCTGAATTTTCGTTTGCCTTCAATACCTGTAATTTTCCCGTTTCGGGAATACACTTTAAATCCTTTTTGCTGAATTTTCGCATAAAAATCCGCTTGAGATTTTGCAGTTTTAAATTCCGCTTCGAGCATTTTGATAATTTGTTGTTTTTCTGTTATCACACCTTTTGTTTCCATTAGTTTTTCCACGTCCTTTTTTTGTTCTCGTTTGATAAAAAGTCCTTTTTCGTGTTTGATCCTAGAAAGGGACAACTCTGGAAAAACCTGTTCTTGAAATTTCTCGATGGGGATTTTTACTTTCTGCTGAAAATCCTCTTTTGAAATACGGATGGATTTCCCTGTTTTGTATTCTATTCCTGAAAAGCAAATATGCAAATGGGTGTGTTTTTTCTCATTGCGATGCACCGTTGCCACAGCGATGGATTTGGGAGCTCTGAGCGAGAGGTATTTCATGGTGATTTGATACAATTTTTCATTGTTCAGACGCTCAGCATCCCTTGGATGGAAGGATAGAATATCCATATACAGAACCACATTGTTTTTTCGTTTGTTGACACGCAACTTCTCGTTGGTTTCAAATTGATGGTGCAGTTCTCCGACTGATATATTTTTGCCTTTTACATACTTAGTTACTACAAAAGTTTCGCCTTTCTCGCTCTCCCGAAAGATATACCCCAATACGGTCGTAAAACTTCTTACCCGTTTATATGACTTGCTTTTAATTATCATCTTTAGAAGAGTTCTTCTAGTAAATTGCGTAAGTGAATGAGGTGTTTTTCAAGTACTTGGATACTCTCTAGGTCGATAAACCGTCTGTGATAAATCATACTTTCCAAGTAGTCCACCACTACAAAAAGCAGTTGTTCAATTTGGACGGTATCGGCAACGAATATTCGCTTATTAGCTTCTTTACTATCTATTTGTTTTAAGAGCAACTCTTTGATGTATGACTGGATAGTTTGTGCTGTTTTCCTGCCTTTCAAAAGAATATCCCAATGTTCTTTCTCTAAAGCAATGGTTACCTCTTTGTTTTTCTTTCGCTGATTTCGCTTCAAAAAGGTGTTATACATTTTCCAATATGTTTTCTTTGCCTCAATAATATCCGTTTCATCAGGTGTTTGATCCTTGAAAACAACATCGAGGTAATCATGAAGACTTGTATATGGAAAATCCGTGTTCATTAACGCTTCTGTTGTTGGTTTTGCTCTTGGATGAGTTCTTTAAATCGGATTTCTTTGAAATAAATATCCCGTTCGATACTTAAACCAAAAGGCAGTTTGAGGTTTTCCAATTCCTCAATGGAGAAAGTTCCCCATTCCTCAAAATCCATTCCTGTTACATATCCGAAGCACACTTGGGTCTGCTGATCGTACTCGGAAGCATACCATGTTTGGCTTCCGCACGGATTGAAAAATTTAGCCACTATAATTGGATCAAGACTTTCGGATTGATCACCGATTTCATCGAATCGGTCTTCTAATGCTTTTGTTATAAGTTTCATCGTGTTTGTTTTAAATTATCGTTCTTGCTCGGGTTCTTGTTTTCGTTGTTGTTCTGCGATTTTTTGATTGAGTTGGGTGAATTCAATGACATCCTGCTCAAGGGAAGACCACGTAGATCGCATTTCTATAAAAAGTTCCTTGGGTATTTTTGGAATCGTCCACGGTAAGTTTTCATAATCTACATCACGGTAATTATACCAGACATAGAACAACAGCAGGGAAGCACCTTCATTTTTACTCAGTGAAGCAAAATGATCCATTTTTTCACCCATTACTTTCCATTGTGCTGGGCAAAATGGTGTTTGAGGCAAATCGTTTTCTTTGGCTATTTCACTCACATATTTTTCCAGTACTTCACGAGGTATTTCAGACTGTTTCATGACCATGTATTTTAGTGTGATTTATCTGTATGGAGTAAGATCAATATAGCTGACCGTATAGTTTGGAACGGGTTCTCGCCGTTGAGAACGCATAGTTAGTTTTCGGACTAATTCAGGTTGTTTAAAGGCTGGAGTAATGGGAATTTTGAGTGGTTTTTCACCCGATACGATGACAAGAATTTCATCTTTCATTTCTCTGATTTCAGATGCACTTAGGAGTGATCGCTGACGAATTGCTCCCGTTTTTTCGTCCTTGTACTCATAGACTCCCAGTACACGCTCCAATTGATAGGTTTCTTCACCTAAGCCTCCGTAGTAGCATTTTACATTCAGATTGTTTAAGATGTTTTTCGCATTCTCTCCATATTTTGAGAGCAAGGCTTCTGATTGCAAGATCAATTGTTGTGGAATCTTAAATTTTCGGGCGTTGGAAATGATGGTTGAATAATCCTGAATAGCTGTCAGCGTATCAAATTCGTCAAGGATGAAACAAATGTCCTTCTCGCTCTCCTGTGGCAAATACGAGAAGGCGAAACTATATACAGACTGAAAGAACAAAGTCACGATTGGTGCGTAATACTTTACATCCGAAATTGGGAACTGAACAAACAAAGCGTGGGGACTTATTCTGAATTCTTGAAAGCGAATAGTTGTTCGGGAGGTAATATCGCACAAAACTGGGTCTTCACCAATAAATGACAATGCTGTAAGAGCCGTTGCGATGATACTCTTGCGTGTGTTTTCACTCGAACCAACCAACGCTCTGAATTTACGTAATACATCTTGTGATGCTTTACTTGCCATCAGGTTTTCGATCAAGTGCGGACTTGCCTGAAATTCAAGGATGAGTCTGTATACATTTGCCAGATTGCGATAGTGAACAGGTTCTGATTCAACTACATATTGAATAAAGAGTACGAGACAATCTTCTGCTGCAATACCGAAAAAGTCTTCTGTTTTTTCAGTTGTTGCTGAGAGCAAGGTCTTGGCAACCTTCCGCATTTGAGTGATGTTATTCAAACAGATATCAAGTGGATTGAAGTACACATCTTTTTTCATCCCGAAATCCAGTATATGACAGGTGTATCCGAATGATTCAAGGTACGGAATAGTAGTAGTTGCGAGTTCAGAACTTGGATCGTTGACCAGGAGCGAACTTTTACCCTTTGCATTCAGAAGGTATGGAATCACGGAAACCTGACTCTTACCACGACCACTTGGGGCAACGACAAGGTAATTTTCTCGGCTTTTTGCTAGAGAGAGGTAACCTGTTCCGTTAATGCTGAATCCATCTCCTTCTTTTGAAATCAGACTGGAAGCCTTACCAAAGTCAGCTTTTAAACTATGATCTTTTCCATAGATCGCATCAGCAATCTGTTTGCCTACGGGAGTCTGTTTTAATTGTTTTATGATGAATTTTTTTAACATGGTTTTAGTTTATTTAATGTCTCTTCAAAAACATGGATGAGAAAAAGAAAGATTGCACTCAGCAGTTTTGCAATAGCGAGTAAAGTGGCGACAATGAAGCGTAACAGAGCGACAATGAAACCTCCGATGGTGCTGAAAAAAATCTTAAGAGTTGGATTCATTGCTTTAAATTTTAGGTGGATGAACAGCGTAATGCAGAGAACCGTTGCAATCAGGGCAATCGTAATCGTAACCATTGATCTTGAGTTCGGCTTCTGCCTTTTGCCAATAGCTTACGAAATTGTGACTATGCACACCTAGATGTTCGTAGGCTTTATCGAATAAAACGTTTCCACCACTTGGGTGTGCTTTGAATTGAAAGAAGTTTGGTAGAGCTCCATTTTCATCTTTCATATTGTCCCAAAAAAGCTCATATTCGTTGGCTTGTCGCAAAGCAAGGTCTGAGGGTCGAACAAATCCAAATTTATCTCGGTGAAGAATACCGAGTGCAATCATACAGATGAATGAATCCAAAATTAAACTATGAGCGATTGTGTTGGAATTTGAGGAAACCTGTACTTCTTGTTCTTTGTTGGCGATGTAGCGTGATGAACAAGCGCATCGAAAACAAGCAGATGTATGTGTCGGTACTTGAAAAAACAGTTCTGCTGTACGGCTTTTCTCATACCACCCTGCCCATAATGCAGGGAGGTTATATTTCAAAGCTATTGTATTTCCCAAAGCCTGTGCCTGAAAAGAATCGGTAAGAAAAAGGCACAGATCTACATCCTTAAAAGTAGTATCCAGTTCCTCGTCTGTCATCTCCAATAGACTTTTGTTGATACCGATGAACTCCACCTCTGGATTAATGCTTTTTACTTCCTGAGCAAGAGCATCCACTTTGAATTTTCCGATGTCATCCTGTTTGTATCCTTGTCGGACAATGTTGGTTTCTTCTACCGTATCAAAATCGATGACAGTCAGTTTTCCAATTCCCGTTCTTGCCAACGATGTGATCAAACTGTAAGAACCACCTGCTCCTACGATAACAAAGTTTGAATGTTTTGTAACGAATGTGTCAATGCTGTCTTGTATTCTTGAATAGTCCATAACTTAAGCGTATTTGATGAGTAGAAAAAAAGTAACATACATTCCCACGATGAAAAAACTCGAGAGCAACAGACCGAAGAACACAAGTTCAAGTGTGTATAAAAAGTTTTTGTCGAGAGACGGAGTTGAATTTTGCTCACGGATGACAATTACTATTTGTTTGGCTTCGGTCGAGTTTTCAATTTTAGCTTGTTGCGTTTTTAGTTCATACAAATGGTAGTCGTTGGGAAGGATCTCAAGTTCTGCCAACTCGGTTGAACCATCCTTGTGAAATACATGGGCGAAAAAGTCAAACTCACCTTGTTTTGCTGAAAAAACAATTGGACAAAATAGATAGTCTAAGTCAGGAAAATTTTGGAACAAATTTTGGAAGTACTGTTTGTCGGGAAGGGACAAATCACTGTACCCAAATGGGTGGGAATGTATAATTCCAAGAAGCCTCTTTCCCTCTTGTTTTTTTGCTTTGATGATTGGGTTCAAATAAGCGATGTTGAGTGAATAGGTTGAGGCTGTCGTTTCCGCATTTTCATCAAAAATGAAGTCGGTAATAACACCATCTTTGCCACCGAGAAGTATGCCTCCTTTTTCAGGAACACCACTTCCAATTTTTTTAACGATGCTTTGATAGACATCAGTTTTAATTCTTAGATTCATTTTATCAAGTATTTAAAATTATTTTTTCAGTTTCTTCGGAGCAGTTGCTCGTCCAAGGTAATCCCTGTCTGAATGTAAGTCCAAACGAGTTCGCTGTATTGTTTACAAAAGGCTTTAGCGTTATCAATCGTCTTTGGTTCTTTTCCACCTGAAAAGCATATTTTCATATTCAAAGGTGATACAGAACACGGAAGCCAATGGAGATTGTATGAACTCGAATCTCTCCCGTTTAAAGGTGGTAATTGATGAATGGCGATATCATAGAATTCTCCCATATCTTCAAAGGAGTAAGCAAAGATTGCTTTACCGTCTTTTGTCTTGTAGTAATGTACAGTTGAGCTATGGAGTGTTCCTTGTGTTAAACTTTCTGATGTTTTCATTGTGTGATTTTTTAATGAATCTTTTTTGGAAAGGAGCAAGCCTTCTGCTTGCTCCTTTGAGTCTGTAGGAATGAGTTACTGTTCTTGGCTCATTTTCCTAAATTCTTTGGATTAAGCGTGAAGCGTTCCAGCTTCCAATTCTTCCAAAGCTTTGTTTACATGAATCATTGCTTTATGATTTAGAGTTAAACAATATGGGGTCTCTTTTTCAGGATAAAGGAGCAAACCAATTATTTTAAATGCGATTATAAATTGAAATTAAAGCAGCTAGTTTTTGACTCAGAATCGAGGAAGAACCTCCTAATTTTTGATGGATCAAAATGGATTCTTCTCGGTAGTATTCTTTGTAGTTTGGAGTCCATTTCTTGTCAGTAAGCAGTAAGGTTTGTGAGAGGTTCGCAATACGATCCGCAAGTTTCACAACCCGAGCCTCTTTGGAAGTCAAAAGAATTCTTTTGAGACTATCCTGAATCTGTTCTTGTTTTGAAAGACTTTTGTTTTTGGAAAGTGCAAGGACGGAATCTGAAATATTAGAGCCAAAGTGCATCACGAGATCTTCGTATCTTGTCTTCGTATCTTCAATGGTATCATGAAGGTAGCTAACACACATGAGTGTTCCTTCGTGAAGTGTAGCATCTTCAAGCAAAGATTGTCTGCTTAACGCAGAAACCGTTTCAAGATGAGAAGCGTAGGGTCTTCCGTCAGGATAGTAATGATTTTTGTGTGCGGAATAAGCAAATTCTTTGGCTTGCTGTGTAAGAATTTGATGATTGAAATTTGTTTTTTGCATGATCTTTTGGATGTTGATTCTGATGCAAAGGTAAAGTATGATTTATGCAAAACACAAATTCAACTAATTGTAAATCAATGTTTTAATTGTAAAATTTGAGGAAAATTTGAGGAAAAAACGTTGAGTTTTGGAAAATTTGAGGAAAATGTGTTTTCAAAATCGTTGCTTCTGTAGGGATATGAAAATTATTTTTCATTTTTAGTAATTTTCTTAAAAAAAAATGAAATTTTGAGCCTAATCTGTAATAAGAATTGAACTTTTTTGGATAATATCTTTGAAAATAGATTAAACACTTTTTCTTGACAAAAAATATAAAATAGTTAAAATAGACTAACTCGTTTTATGTATAAGCACCAAGAATGACTAATCCAAAGACTATAAATCTTGATAATGAAATTAAGCAATGTACCATTGTAAAACCTTATGAAGCATTGCAGAGTGAGTTTGCAAAAAAACTCATCACTCATTTAGCATCAAAAAGTAAGTTTAAAGAACAACTTATTAGAGATATTGCCCAGAAATTGGAAGACGAAACTCAAACACTTACACCTGATGAAGGAATAGATTTTTTGGAATTATTGGACGAGAATAAAGACTTCTTCAATGAAATAATCAAAAGGTACAAAGGACAGTTTCCTGCTTGGATACAATCAGGAATTAATTCAGATACCTTGGATATGAAACAAGAAGATCATGTACTCTACAGAAACTGAAAATATTTATCCTTGGACAAGATAAAGAATTATGTAAGATCGCGTATAAAATGACAACATCAAAGCCGTTCGGATGGATGACTTATTGAGTCACTATCTCAAGATGAAACTGAAAGATTCTATCGTGGAACAAGTTATAATGATGTATTGTACGAAAAATTCACTTCAATGAATTACAGCTATAGAATAAATAAAAATGGTATTGTTGTCCATAATCTAAACGGTATCATGTTTACTTCAATGGAATCACAAGATACGCCCTATGGTACATTTTCATTCAAAGATCTCAATTATCCATGAAAAGATTACCGCAAAGGTAAATCATTTTCCAACCTTAAGAATCATCCAAGATTTGCTGAACTATTAAAGAAATCGGATGCCAAAGCATTTGAATCCATAGAGCAAAGCAATAAATTTCATTTTAAACTTATTCAAGCAGTTGCAGATAAACTGGGATATGATGTTACTATAGATACTGAATTTTTTAACAATCCTGAAAATAACGAAATGATTGAGAACATTTTATGGTGTTTTCATGCTCTAACAAATATCCAACTATGGATTCCATTTCAATTTGATGAAAAAGGTATAGCATCTATCATTTATTGTATAGATGGTGACGATCCTAAAATATTTCATCCTGATGAGTTTAACACGGCAGAAGATGAAGAAGAAACGTATATATCTCTTCTTTTAGAAATCGATCCTTCAAAAGAGAAAGAAACGAAATAAGCTACAAATAGATTCGTTTAAAAGATGAATTGGTATATTTATAGGACAAATTTCATCTGTTACGTATGCAAAAACCACTAGAAGAACTCCAAAAGCTAGTTTCGGCGATTTCTCCAAATCAAGCCAAAGCTATCGTTCGTTTTGTGGAAAACAAATTGGAGTTATTGAAAATATGTTACGATAAATCTGATTCTAAAAGCAAAACAAAAATACATGAACTCATAAAGTATCAACAGTTAAAATGTTATCTGACAGGAGAATTGTATTCAAATTCAAGTTCAAAGAAAAAAATTGAGTTA
>CAYRMV010000095.1:0-13135 GCA_964425255.1 uncultured Flavobacteriales bacterium | reverse complement strand
AGTTAGGCTGGAAGTTGCATTTGGGATGGAAGCAGCAGTATTTGCGGTCCATTGATACGAAACATTGGCAGTAAGATTGATTGGATTTGCGAAAGTTGGAGACATAGGAACCTGAAAAATGGATGCTGTTGTCGGAGTGCATGAATTATCATTAATGGAAGAATTAATTGCACCAGAAGAATAGGTTATCGTAGAAGCACCACCACAGATGGAAGAAAGATTTGAAAAACTAACTGTTGCGTTTGTTAATGATCCAACATCCGATCCAATACAATCGTAAATTTGAACTGCCCAACCACCTTCGGCTGCATTCGCACCATAAATTGGAGCCCAATTTATTGGAGTATTTCCTGGTCCATATCTACCGTATGTTCCCGTGTAATTAGATGTACAGCTTGTAATTGATAAGCATAAAAAACCACAGCATTCTTCATCACAAGGATCAAATGTGTTTGTTGAAGCAGAAGAAAAACATAAATTATTGACGTTGTTATTTGAATTACAAACAGAACCTTGTCCATTTGCACCTGGATTTGGTGAAAGTAAAACAGTTGGACTACCAATTGAAGGAGGTCCTACCAAGTAAAATGCTAGATCCGAAACATATGAATGCGTTCCAGAAAAACAAACAGTTATATTTGTATTAGATGTTATTAACGATTCTGGTGGGGGAGGGTTGTAGTAAGTAAAACTTCCAGCAACAGTTAATGCACCATTTAGGTTTGTTGAATTACAACTTGTTGTGTTTTGAGAAACAGCTAGGTCAGCATTCATGTTCCAAACCCAAGCAGTGTGACAAGCCACAGCAACTCCATTGTTGTCATAAATCTGAACGCGGTATCCATCACTTGGTACATTATTAATTGTTGAAGAAGTGCCCGATTGAGAAAAATAGGGCTCCCAGGAAGAAGAGGTTTCATTGTGAAAATACCAATTAAATGTCCAAGGACCAGTACCTGAGGTGGGGGTAGCTGTTAAGCTGGCAGTGTTTATACCAATACCTTCCGCACACCAAATATAAATAGGATCATTTGGGCTACCATTTGTGTATGAAGTGCTTTGCATGCCACTGTTTCCATTTGCTGTAAGCTGTCCAAAAACAGAAAAAACAGAAAAAACAGAAAAAATAAATAATATAAATTTCATCATGGCTTAGTAGTTTTTAGAAGATCAATTTGTTGTTGGATTTTTATTTTTTCCTCAACATAAAACTTTATCGTTGCAGTATAGTTTTCATCCTCTTTGGAAATGTGGTTGATTTTTTCTTCGATCATTCGCAAAGCATCGTAGCATTCGGCTAAATTCCAGTCAGATATTGTCCGGTTTGGATTTGTTACAATTTTTGTGTAAGTAGGGTTGGGAACGCCTTGTGCTTGTATAATGATAACTTCAGAATTACTTTTTGTTTCTGATTGACAAAATAAGTTTGTATAGTAAAATACACACCCTAGTAGTAAAGTAACGTGTTTCATTTTCGTTGATTAATGAAATTATGTAGTAATTAAATTCAAATTTATATAAAATTACATCATCAAAATTTGATTTTAAGGTTAAATGAAAATAGACCGATTTTCTATGAGAATTACTTAATTTTCATAGAGAATTAATTTGAGGAAAAAAAAATCAATAGGCTAATTCGATCTATTTCTTAAAATTAATGAGAACGATTAAAAAAAAATCAAGAGTCAAGACGTTAAAAACGTACTTTTATGTTGGTTTTAACAAACTAAGGGGAAATGTACCAACTGAATCAGGGTTGAATATCAATGAAATAAAGGGTTTTGACTTTCAAGTTTATCCCAATCCAACATCGCGAAAGTTAACTATTGTTTCAAATACCAACGATGAAATCAATTTTACTGTAACAAATACATTAGGACAAGTTGTCATTCGAGAAATAGGTGATCTTGTTGATTTATCCAATTTAGAAACAGGAGTTTACGTGTTGGAGATTACGAGTCAGAATCAAGTGTATTCAACCCGAGTTATTAAAAACTAAGTTTGTAATTAATTGGAATTCTAGCCCAAGTTTTGCATGGAATTCCATTCATTTCACCTGGGATCCAATCGGGCATATTTTCGATTACACGAATGGATTCTTCTTTGAAAATTTCGTTACCTCTCTCCATTTCAACATTTGAAATCGATCCATCAATATCTACCATAAACTTGATATAGACTTTACCTTGGATTTTCTTTTTCAAAGCTTGACTCGGATAATTGATGTTTGTACTAATGTACTTGGACATTTCTTTTGAGCCACCAACAAATTCGGCTTCACTGTCCGTAATGACTAAATTGAGATCCTCTTCTTTGATTTTTACTTTTTTGTCGTTCTTTTTTTTCGAAATATCTTTACCCGATTTGGATTTAATTTTCTCAACTTCAGATACAACAGGTTCTTTTAAACGTTTGAAAAAATGAATTTTAATTCGTTCATGATTTTCAAATTTGACATCAATAGATTTTGCTTTTTTCTGTAACGTTTCGTACTCATCTACACGTTTGTTGCTTACCAACTCACCATTTTCATTGTAAAATTCGTGGTTTCCTTTTATATATCCCAAAAACAAAGGGATTTTTTCTTTAAGTATGTTATTTTCATAATAATGGTAAATCGTACCTGAATGATTACTGTTAATTTTCAAATAGGACATTGTATCTCCATTTTCATAAAATCTCAGTGAACCATCTAAAAGTTTGTTTTGTTCAAAATATAGCTTGTAATTAATGCTTCCAGATTGAAAATAAGTGATGTATTCACCCTGTATGTTTCCATTTACCGCTTTTGTTTTCAGTTTTAATGTTCCGTCTTTGTGATAAGAAAGAAATTCACCGTGGGGTATTCCATTCACATAAAATCCTGACTTTGAAAGATTACCTTCACTCGAAAAAGTTTGATAATGACCGTTTAATTTGTCGTTGGTGTAAGTTGCTTTTTTATGTATAATTCCATTTTCTTCAAACCAAGTAAAAAGGCCATTGTATATTTTTAATTCAGGATCAGAAAACAAACCACTCATTTGAAGTTGATCATTCAGAAAATAATCATGGACAACAAATCCAGAATCTGTTTTTTGAATGGTTCTGTAATATTTGTATTCGCTTTTAATTTTTGTTGTTTTGAAATCTTTATCAAGAAATATTTTTTTAAGTTCTTGCGTTTTTACTTGACTTGTAATTAGAATAAGTGCTAAAGTTAAAAGTAATTTCATAGGGTTAATCTTTACTGTTTAAATCTACATATTTTATAGTAAATTCTTGCTCTTTTAGCAGCATTGAAATAGAGGAATGTTTATCGTAATTTTTTACGGCACCTTCATTTCTCACTTTTTTGATAAGTGAAACATCCAATTTTTGAATGAGCCAACCTTCTTGATTTACATTACCAATGGAAAGAATTCCATCTTCAGGAAAACCAAGGTCTGGTGTAGCATAAAAACCGCCAAAACCTGTATTGAAATCAACCGCTGGAGACCAACTCGAATCACCAATTGTTTGAGAGACACAGGTGTAAACTTGTTGTTCTAGAGCACGAGCCCTACAGCCTATATGCACTCGATTTGCACCTTTCAGTGTTTCCGTGCAACTTGGAGCTAAGATAATTTCAGCTCCGTTTTGAGCCAATAAATGACTTCCAAAAGAAAACTCAGAATCGAAGCATATTTGAATGCCAAATCGGCAAGAATCTAATTCGAAGACCGTTAGTTCTTGTTTTCCTGCAGATATTTTCCACTCTTCATCTTCGAAACGAGTCATAAACAGTTTATCTTGATAGCCACTTTTACCTTTAGGCCCAAAAACATACGCACGATTAACATAGTTTTCATCTACTTTTTCAGGGAAACTAGGAGCAATGATTGTGCAACCAAATTCAATTGCGCATTTTTGAAAAGTCTCTTTGAAAAGTGGTAGGATGGCTTGCATTTCTGCAATTTGTACATGGATATTTTGTTGAATTTCGCTAGAAAACAAACTAACCAATTCCATAGAAGCATATTCAGGAAAAACGAGGATAGAAGCATCTTGCTTGATCGCTTTTTCGATCCAATTTCGAATGTGTTTTTCCCAAGATTCCCAGGAGGAAAAATAGCTAATTGGGTACTGCGCAACAGCAATTTGTATGGTCATAAAAGTTCTTTTTTCCAGAATTGCAACTGTTTTTTGGATTCCGTTATTTCGTTTCTATCAAGCCATGATATTTCACAAAGTAAATCGGGTACAGGTGTGTATCCACGTTTTAGCCAAAAATCGTTATTTGAACGATAATTCATAGGTTTTAGTGGGTGATTTTCTGGTCTCACGACACTGCAAAAATACGTCGATTTGAATTCTTTGGTGTTTCGTGCAAATTGTTCCCGTTCGTCAAAAAAACGATGACCCAAACCAAAACCTCGGTAAGATTCAAGTAAAATACTTTCACCCAAATAAAAAATAGAATTGACATCCAAATTTGCCTGAACGAATGGAGCAATTATTTCTTTAGTTTCTTCCGCAAGAGCTATTCCAGTTGTTGCACCGATCACTTTGTTTTGATCTCGAACTAGAAGGGCAAACGAGTTTTTTGCACGAATATATGTTTGAAGATACTCCAATTCGTAGGACATATTTCCGTCGTACAAATAAGGAAATTCGTGAAAAACAGAAATGCGTAATTGAGCCAATTCATGCACAATTTCCTCGATTTCATTGCCTGAATATCGATCAAATTTTAGGTTGTTGATACTTGCGCGATCCATTCTTCTAAATTATAAAACGTTGTAATGCGTTGAATTTTTCCGTTTTCGATGGATAAGAACGCACCCGCAGGAAGCATGTAAGATTGTCCATGAGCAGCAGGTAATCCATCTTCTGCTTGTTTGTAAATTCCATGAACAACAAATTCCACTGCTATTCGTCCTTCTATTTCACCTTGAAAAAACATCATGTCTTTTAATTCTTCCTGATAAGCGAAGTCCATTTTTTGCAAAAAGGCACTAAAAAGATCTTTTCCGACGCGTGTTTTACTTTCATTCGGTTCATGAATGATGTGTTCACTTACAAGGTTGAGCATTTCTTGCCAATTCTGTTGATTAAAAGCTTGGTAATACGCTTTGGCAATTTCGATTGGTTTCATAATTAATTCGTTATCAATTCAACTTTCATAATTCCATCGCGATCAATTTCGTTTAAACGAACACGTTGGAAAGTATTGATTAATTTTGCATCAAATGGGAATTTTACTTTCACATAGTTTTCCGAAAAACCATACATAACACCGTTGTCTTCTTCCGATTCGAATAAAACAGTTCGTTCAGTACCAATGTTACTCTCGTAGAAAGCCCTTTTCTTTTTATCCGAAAGAATGTGGAGCATTTTACTTCTTTCGCGCCTTTTTTCCATGGGAACTTTTTCTCCCAGTTTAGGAGCGCCTGTATTTGCCCGCTCAGAATAAGTGAAAACGTGTAAATAAGAAATATCTAGTTCTTGAATAAATCGATATGAATCTAGAAATTCTTCATCCGTTTCACCCGGAAAGCCAACAATTACATCCACACCAATGCAACAATCAGGACGAAGAGATTTAATGTGAGCAACACGTTCAGCATAAAGAGAGCGTTCATATTTTCGGCGCATCGCCTTTAGGATCCGATCGTTTCCAACTTGTAAAGGAATGTGAAAATGAGGAACAAAACGAGAAGCGTTATGTAAGCAAAAGTCGATAATTTCGTTACTCAACAGATTTGGTTCGATGGATGAAATTCGAAAGCGGTCGATGCCATCAACTTGATCCAATTGTTGAATAAGTTGGTAAAAATTCTCGTCACCTCCTTGTCCAAAATCACCAATGTTTACACCTGTTAATACAACTTCTTTCACATCCGTTTGAGCGATTTTTTCAGCTTCAGTCAATGTTTCAGCGATGGAAGCATTTCTGCTTTTTCCACGAGCGAGTGGAATGGTGCAAAATGTACAAAAATAATCACACCCATCTTGTACTTTGAGAAAAGATCTTGTTCGATCTCCGAGCGAAAATGAAGGAATAAATTCCTTTGTTTCTTTGATGTTTTTGAAAGCAATTTTTTGATCTAACTCACGATCATGTTGCTCCACATATTGGACAATGTCGAATTTTTCATTTGCACCTAGAACGAGGCTCACACCAGGAATGTTAGCAATTTCTTCTGGTTTCAATTGTGCATAGCAACCAATAATTGAAACAAAAGCATTTGGATTGATTTTCAATGCTTTTTTGACCAATTGTTTGCATTTTTTATCCGCGTTATCTGTCACAGAACACGTGTTGATGACATATATGTCTGGTCGATCTTCAAAATCAACTTTTGCAAAACCTGCTTCCTCAAATTGCCTCGAAATCGTGGATGTTTCGGAGAAATTTAATTTACAACCTAAGGTGTAAAATGCTACTTTTTTATACTGAATCATACTGCGAGTGCAAAAATAGTGAATTTCGAAGACATTATTATCGTGTCAATTTTAGATGTGTTTTCATTCAAAACTAGAATTCATCCTTTTTGAATGAAAAAAAGTTCATTTTTGTTTTACCTTTACTTAAAAACAAACAATGATACTATTCTTTTGGTTGATATATTTAATCATTTTCTTTATTTGGCTCTTCAAGAAAAAGCCATTTATGCGAACAAAAAAGTACGATTTTCGATTGAGTAAGTTTTCGATTGAAGTTAAAAGATTTTGAAAAACAACATGTTAAATGAGTTGTTGGACACTTTGATCCATATTAGATATATTAAATTTTTGATTGATTATTAAATGCAAGAAAATCAATAAATCAGTAAGAATATTGTTGGTAACGGGTTGGAATTCATTTAATTGTTTGCATGTTGAAAAATGAGAATTTCATTATAGATATTTTTAAACTCGAATTATGAAAGAAAAGATAGGAACAAACGCTGCAACACAATTTCAACAAACTTATTTTCATGGAACAAAAGCTGAATTGAAACTTGGAGACTTTATTGAAACCGGAAAAAAATCCAATTATGGAGAACAAAATAAAGCTAGATATATTTTTTTAACTTCAACGTTAGATGCTGCAATTTGGGGCGCTGAATTAGCACAAGGGGAAGGGAAAGAACGCATTTATTTAGTGGAGCCAACAGGAGAGATAGAAAATGACCCTGATTTAACAGATAAAAAATTCCCAGGAAATCCAACTAAATCATATCGTACAATTCATCCGCTTCGTATAGTAGGTGAAGTAAATGCATGGCAAGGTCACCCTAAAGAACAGGTTGAAAAAATGAAAAATGCACTTGTCGAAATGAAAAAGCAAGGAATAAAATCATTGAATGATGAATAAACAAACTGAATTAGCAAATCGATTAAGAGAAGTTTTACTCGATGGGAAATTTAAAGAAGAATATGGAAGCTATGCCCTCAATATTGAAGCACAAATAGAACATAGTTACTATCACTTGGGACAGATTTCATTGATTAAAAAAATTCTTTCAAAAATCAATTAAAGAATGGATCAACCAAAAGATAGGTATATCGAAACGTTTGAAACATGGAACAAAGTTGCGAAGTTGTATGATGAAAAGTTCATGAATTTGGATTTTTATGACAAATCGTATGATAAATTTTGTGAATCCCTACCATTACAAGCGAAAGTTATGGATATTGGTTGTGGCCCTGGAAACATAACTAAATATTTATTTTCCAAAAGACCTGATCTAGCTATTTTTGGTATTGATATTTCGCCTAATATGATTGAACTTGCAAAAATCAACAATCCACAAGCAAAATTTGCTGAGATGGATGGAAGAAATATTCGAACACTTAATTTGAAATTTGATGCCATTATTTCTGGATTTTTTATTCCTTATATTTCAGAAAAAGAATGCAAGGAATTTTTTGAAAGTTGTAGTTTTCTGCTAAATGATAAAGGCATCTTCTATTTTAGTTTTCTAGAAGGGGATATAAAAGATTGTGGATTTCAAACAGGTAGTTCAGGTGATCGGGTTTATTTTAATTATCATGATTTAGCAGTATTAAAAAATGGACTAAAGGAAAATGGTTTTCATGAAATACAAATTTTGAAAGTTGATTTCTATCGATCAGAAGAGGTTTTAGAAAAACATACGATTGTTATAGCAAAGAAAGAGTTGGGGAGTGGGTTTTAAAAAATGATTGATTGGGGAAACTCAATGTTTTCAAGGGTATAGCCGTTTCTAACGATTAAAAACGGCTAAGTTGAAAAATGGCTTGTGGAATTCGTGAAAATTGTTAATTATGTTATTACTTCATGTATTTTTAAAATTTAACTTTTACTTGAGTCAAATTACAAGATATTTTCGTTTGATTATAAGTCTTGTTTTAGAGTTAGATTTAAAGAAGCTCAATGTTTTCAAGGTGATAGCCGTTTCTAACGATTAAAAACGACTATTTTAAAATTTCACTTGCAAATTTCAAAACTATTCACTATAACAATCTACAAGCTAGCCTCTTACAAAATTTAATAATTTCAAAAAAAACTCTCCAACCTCTTGCAACATCCAAACATATTCACTAACTTCAGGTAAAAATTGTAATTAAAAACCCTTTTATGACAAATATTCAAACTACATCCAAAGGAAAAATAGATGGAAACTCGTTAAAAGTAGCTCAACGTTTATGCTGTGTTTGCGACAAACCCTATTACGGTCGATCGGACAAGATTTATTGTGATGATCATTGTCGAAATCGTTACCATGCTGAATTGCGAAAGCATACCAAAACGGCCGCGCAGGTGAAAACCAAAATCATGTACAAAAATTACGCGATATTATGTCTTTTGATGGCAGGCAAACAAGGGAAAATAGTGATTAAGAAACGCGAATTACAAAAACAGTTGTTTGATTTTGATGTTGTTACAGGAGTAACGAATTCACCATTGGGGTTGAAGTTTGAGTTGTTTGAGTTTTCGTATTATTTCTCTTCAAACTACAATGTTGTGATCCAACAAGATACAAGCGAACATAAATTTTCTCCCTTTGTTTACAAAAGATGGGAACGGCATTGGAAATTGATTCAGACTGATTTTGAATCATTTGCATTGAGTTCTAATTCTATGACACCAGTTAACACTTTGAAACCGAGTAGTTGAAATTAAAATAGGGCTTGTCTAATTTAAATTCGATTTAGTATTCAATCTTTTGATTTTATTGAGTTTAATTCATACAATTTAAACATTTATAAACTACTTTTGAATTTAATAGAATTACTAATATGCAAAAATCGATTCAAATTGAATATCTTGAATATGCTCATTTTTCAGAATTGAACTCACATGAAATAGATTTGGTAGTTAGGGCTTTTGAAGTTGCTGATAGAGCGTATGCACCCTACAGTAAATTTCATGTTGGAGCCATTGCTTTATTGGATAATGGTGAAATAGTCGAAGGGAACAATCAAGAAAATATTGCTTATCCTTCTGGATTGTGCGCCGAACGAGTTGCTCTTTTTTCAGCTGGAGCAAATTTTCCTACTACACCTGTTGCGTTGTTAGTGATTGTTGCAAAAGGTGATTTGATAAAACCAGATGATTGTGTGTCTCCTTGTGGTTCTTGTCGACAAGTTATTGCAGAGTCTGAAAGAAGATATAGAAAAAATATGAAGGTTATTTTGGTTTCGGAAGGAGGTAGAACCTTTGTTTTTCAAAAAGGAACCGATTTATTGATTTTTCCATTTGGAATGTAAATATTATCATATGTTTAAGAAGCTGATCTTAAGTTTTTTGTTGCTGGGTTTTGTTACTTCTTGTTTTACAAAAAAAGCCACGGATGAATTGGTTAAATCTCCGGATAATCAAATGTTTATTTCTGGAAAGGAATCGAAAGAATTAATTTCAAATTCTGGAACAGATACGGTTGAAAATGCGATTACTTATCGTTTATATGCACAGCCAAAAGAAGCTTATCAAGATTCTGTGAATGCACTGATTGGAAGTTATATTTGGTTTACTTCGCATTTTGAAGCTCCTAAATATACATACAAAACAGTGAATCCAGCTTTTTTTAATGAAAGATTAACTGCATTCAATAGTAGTTTTAAGGAATTTGAAAAAGAAAGTGAAACTTTTGGCGTTTGGTCTTATGAGGCAACTGTTGAAGTGATTGACGAATGGAAAGACTTTGTTCTTGTTTCAATGTCTGTTTATACGTACACAGGAGGTGCTCATCCGAATGGGTTTTCAGAGAATATTTGGAAAAAAAAATCAAATGGAAGAGATGTCTATATTGATGATTGGGTTACAAATCGGGATAAATTCAATCAAATTGTAGAGAAATATTTTCGAATTTCAAGGGATCTTTCACCAGAAGCTAATTTGATAGATGAAGGTTTTTGGTTTGATAATGGGATTTTCAGTTACAATGGAAACTTTGCTATTTCAGGGGCAAATTTCATAATGGAATTTAATGCATACGAAATCGGTCCTTATGTTATGGGACCAACTATTGTTGAAATTCCTTTAGATGAACTTAAAGGTTGTTTCAAAATTCCAGAAAGGAAATAATTCATTTCTACTGTATTTATTTCTCATTTTGTGATACATAATTTTATTATGCAACGAGTAAAATGTGAAATCGAATAAATAATCGAACGAATTTTTACTGAGCTCCTTGGAATCTGATTGGTTTAAAAAGTTTCTTACTATATTTGCGATTCGAAAAATTACGTCTTTATGGCTACAAAAAACAATATTGCTCCTTCAAAGTCAACCAAAAAAAGTGTTGCTTCTAAAGGAACGAAGTTTTCAAAGGAAACATACGTGAAATGGTACAAAGACATGCTTCTGATGCGAAAATTCGAGGAAAAAGCAGGTCAATTGTATATTCAACAAAAATTCGGAGGATTCTGTCACCTTTACATTGGTCAAGAGGCAGTTGTAGCTGGAACTGTAAGCGCTTCACGTCCAACTGATAAACACATGACTGCTTACCGTGATCATGCTCATCCGCTAGGACTAGGTACAGATCCACGTGTTTTAATGGCTGAGCTATATGGCCGTGTAACTGGTTGCTCGAAAGGGAAGGGTGGATCCATGCACTTTTTCGACAAAGAAAAAAACTTTATGGGTGGTCATGGTATTGTTGGAGCTCAAATTCCAATGGGTACTGGTGTTGCATTCGCTGAAAAATACAACGGAACAGATAATGTTGTCTTCGTTTCAATGGGGGATGGAGCTGTTCGTCAAGGCGCTTTGCACGAAACGTTTAATATGGCAATGAATTGGAAACTTCCAGTGATTTATATTATTGAGAATAACAATTATGCTATGGGGACATCAGTTGAGCGTACAACGAATGTAACAGATTTGTCAAAAATTGGACTTTCATATGATATGCCTTCAAAATCAGTAAATGGAATGTCGCCTGAAGCTGTTCATGAAGCAATTGAAGAAGCAGTTGAACGTGCTCGTCGTGGGGATGGACCTTCTTTACTTGATATTCGAACGTATCGTTATAAAGGTCACTCAATGTCTGATCCTCAAAAATACCGTACAAAAGAAGAGGTTTCTGAATGGATGGAACAAGATCCGATTGAACATTGTTTGAACATGATTAAGGAGAACAAATGGTTGTCCGATACTGAAATTCAAGAAATTCAAGATTGGGTGAAAAAAGAAGTGGAAGAATCTGTTGAATTTGCAGAGAATTCTCCTTACCCAGAAGCACATGAATTGTACGAAGATGTTTACGTTCAAACAGATTATCCTTACATTAAAGAATACTAAAAGAAAAAGAAATGGCTGAAATCGTATATATGCCGAAATTGAGTGATACAATGACTGAAGGTGTTGTTGCTCAATGGAATAAAAAAGTAGGTGATGCTGTAAGTTCAGGTGAAGTACTTGCTGAAATCGAAACAGATAAGGCAACTATGGAATTTGAATCGTTCTATGATGGTGTCTTACTTCATATTGGTGTTGAAACTGGTAAAGCTGCTCCCGTAAATGCTGTTCTTGCAGTCATCGGACAAGCAGGTGAAGACATTTCTTCTTTGTTAGCAAATGCAGGGTCAAATACATCTGTCACTGAAACACCAAAAGCAGAAAAAGAAGCAGTAAATCCAGAGCCAGTTAAAGCTGTTGAAGTTAAATCAACTCCAGCTCCTGTTGCTGCTCCTCAAACAAATGTTTCAACTTCAAACGGCAGAGTATTAGCTTCTCCACTTGCGAAGAAATTGGCCGATGAAAAAGGGATCGATTTGAACCTTGTTGCTGGTACAGGTGATGCAGGTCGCATTGTAAAACGAGATGTGGATCATTATGTTCCTTACACTCCTGCAGCAGCTAATTTTACTTCTGCTCCTGTAGGTCAAGAATCATATGTTGATGAGCCAATCTCGCAAATGCGTAAAACCATTGCTCGTCGTTTAGCTGAAAGTAAATTCACTGCCCCTCATTTTTATCTGACTTTAGATATCAATATGGACAATGCTATCGCTGCACGAAAAGCAATGAACGCTACCGAAGGAGTGAAAATTTCTTTCAATGATATGGTATTGAAATCTGTAGCTATGTCGTTGAGAAAACACCCAACAATCAACTCATCTTGGTTGGGAGATGTCATTCGACGTAATCAACACATTCACATTGGTGTTGCTGTTGCTGTTGACGAAGGCCTTCTTGTTCCAGTTGTACGTTTTGCTGATACAAAAGGGCTTGCCCAAATTGGCGAGGAAGTGCGTGAATATGCGAAAAAAGCAAAAGATAAAAAACTTCAACCGTCTGATTGGGAAGGAAATACATTTACGATTTCTAATTTAGGAATGTTTGGAATTGAATCATTTACTGCAATCGTAAACCCACCAGATAGCTGTATTTTAGCTGTTGGAGGAATAAACGAAGTTCCAGTTGTGAAAAACGGTCAAATTGTCCCAGGAAACATCATGAAAGTAACCCTTTCTTGTGACCACCGTGTCGTTGATGGTGCTTCTGGAGCAGCATTTTTGCAAACACTAAAAGGTTACTTGGAAAATCCAGTAACAATGTTAGTATAACAATAAAGGGGGGAATTGGGAAAAGAGGTGGGTTAAACAGGTTTTTTTAATTTTTAAGTTTTTATTTTTATTTTATAAAAAAATAATAAAATGCAAAATTTACATAACAAACGATTTATTTATAAAATTT
>CAYRMV010000094.1:0-13226 GCA_964425255.1 uncultured Flavobacteriales bacterium | reverse complement strand
CGTGCTTCTTCAAAATAATTCAGATAAACAGCATTATTGACATGCTGCATCATATCGCAATCTGAAAATCGAACTTGTAATCTGTATGGATCTATCATGGTGTTATTTTTTATCTAAAACAGCAAATGCGGAATTGTTCGAAATGAATTCCGGAACGATTCGCTTCATGTGCTCGACCAATTCGAAATTATCTGTTGTACCGATCAATCCCAACAAAGCATTGATCTTTTCCTGAACATCCGGCTGCAATTCGCGTTCGCGCGCTTTTAAGATCTTCGGATGGTGTGTTGGCAAGGTGTTTTCAGCTTCATTTAACAATTCTTCATACAGTTTTTCCCCAGGCCGTAAACCAGTGAATTGAATTTCAATATCTTTCCCAAGTTCCAATCCCGATAAGCGAATCATGTTCTTTGCAAGATCAATTATTTTTACCGATTCCCCCATATCAAACACAAAGATCTCACCTCCATGACCCATAATTCCGGCTTCAAGTACCAATTGACAAGCTTCCGGAATCGTCATGAAATAACGGGTGATACGTTCGTCAGTTACAGTCACCGGTCCTCCTTGCTCGATCTGCTTTTTAAATAACGGGATCACTGATCCATTCGAGCCCAAGACGTTCCCAAAACGGGTCGTGATAAACTGTGTTTTCTTTTGCTGATTGGCATTTTGCGCAATGATCTCGGCAATACGCTTGCTTGCGCCCATGACGTTTGTGGGATTCACCGCCTTGTCCGTTGAGATCATGACAAATTTCAGCACCCCAAAAGCGATCGACAAATCCACCAAATGCTTCGTGCCTAACACATTCGTCATCACGGCCTCCGAAGGATTCTCCTCCATCATCGGAACATGCTTGTATGCTGCCGCATGAAAAACCCAATTCGGGGAAAACACCGAAAACAAATGGCGCATCCGTTCCAAATTGGTCACATCGCCAATGACCACTTGTAGGTCGATCTCCGGATATTCTTTGCGAACTTCTAATTCCAATTCATACATCGGAGATTCTGCCTGATCCAATAAAACCAACTGTTTCGGAGCGTATTTAACAATCTGATGAACCAAGCCCGATCCGATCGAACCAGCCGCTCCTGAGACTAGGACGACTTGTCCGCGCAAGGCCTCTAAGATCCCCTCTTGATTTAGGACAATCGGTTTACGACCAAGCAAGTCCTCAATTCGTACCTGCGAGATCTGTTTAGCAGAAAATTCGCCGTTTATCCAACTTTTTGGACTCGGTACTTTTTTTAATTCTACACCGGCTTCGAGACATATCTGAACAACGCGACTGCGATTGACTTCATCCGGCTGTTGAATTGCCAGGATAACTTGTGAAACTTCCTCCGTACGCAGCAAATGTTCTAACTTATCCGTGTGATATACCGTCACCCCTTCAATACGGGTACCATCAATTTTTTTATTATCATCTACAAAACCACGCACTTTGAAATCTATACGCGCGTCTTTTTCTATGGTTCGTTTAGCTATCAAACCGGAGATTCCAGCACCATAAATGAGCACGTTAACGGTATTTCCTTTCGTTTTTGTCGATTCCAAATACCACAACTTGATCGTGAACCGCGAAACGGTCACTAAAAACAAAAAGAACAAATATTCGATCACAACCACAGAGATCGGAAACAGGTAATAACCATCGATCCCCAAGCGCACAAAACCGAGCGCAAAGAACAAAATGGAAGTGGTAGAAACCGCCAAAAAAAGTCGCCTAAAATCCGAAGTAGAAGTATGTCGAACCAGACCTTTGTGTATACCGAATATAAAGAACACTAACCAGCGAACCGCAAAGAAAACCGGTAGTGCTTTCACTAAAATATCCCACTCCGTTTGCCACAAATCGGCTTCTGCCTTGATATCAAATCGGATCATGTAAGCCAAAAAGAGGGAAATTGCCGAAAGTGATAGATCAAGAATCATGATCACCCAGCGCGGCATATTTTTTTTTGGAAACATCGTGTATTTTTTGAGTGCTTTGAACAAAGATAGCCTTATCCCAGTGGATTCAAAATGCAAGCCGCATTAGTTTTCACAAAAACACTGTCAATTGCGTAGACGTTGTTTCCATTTTCTCAGCAAATTCCACCAAAGGGGAGCGTGATTCCAAGCGATCTGTGAATAAGGTACATCGCTTGCTCCAAACGCCAAATTGAAGCGCCTCACATTTTCAACATTGCTTCCACCAAAATCCAGAAGTTTCCCGTCCTGCTCTGCCATTCGGATCAATTCAGCGATCATGGCGTACATTCCTCCTTGACTTCGGATCTCCGGAGTACACGTTCCCTTCAAATAGATCAATCGATCCTGAGAAACCAGCACCCACAACCCACCATGCCATTTCCCATGAACTTCAACATTCAATTGCCGGATATTCAAAGCACTTCGCTGTGCAACCAATTGGCGCAATTTAGGCAAACTATAGGCATCAATTCCCGGAATCCTATGCGCCAGTTCATCGGTTATCAAATGAATTAACCTTTCCGGATCCCACTGCTCGATCACCTGTAAATTAGCTGCTTTTTTAAGTGATCGTTTGGCTTGCTGATTTAATTTATGCTCGGTTGGCCGTAATTCCTGAAAATGCTTTGTAATGCCCGATGGAATGAGTTGACGGATGTTTAAATTTCCAAATTTAAATCGTTGTTGCAACGCATTCAACATGTCTCCCGGTTCAACGTGTCCTCCCACCCACTCGACATATCGGAGGAAAGTTGGAGTAACAACGCATTGCACGCTCAATCGAACGGTGAAAGGTACTGGCATTCCTGCTTTGTGCTCTTCGGACCAAAGCAATCCCCATTGTTCCGAAACAGCATCCAAATAAGCACTACGAACAAAGGGGGTAGCCTGATACCTCTGACATAAAGCATCCCAACGCACTTTGTCCACCTGATGCGGCTCGATCCAGATCAACTCCATGGCTGAAAAGTAGTGAATTCGTCCGTTTTACATGTATGCCGAATAAAATCCTCTAATTTTTCCAAGGCATAACGACTCAACCCTTTCGGGTGACCGATCACGACAAAAGGCACATCGTTTAGTTGACGATATACTTGTGCTTGTTTGAGTAGTTGTCCGGCATAATAACCGTCACACGATACATGATTCCAAGTAAAATTGGTGAGTACAGATCTTTTTCGTCCGGGCTGAGCGAGAAAATTCCCATCTCCCCACATACGATGTCGAGCTTTATTTAAGCGACCGGAAATGTATAAACGCCAATAAAACAGTGGCGAATAACGCCAACTGGAAATTGGAACTTCGGTAAATACGCCAGTCTTCTCGGCTATACAGACATTATTCGTAAAGGAATACGAACTTGAAAAAGGAGCAATAGCAGTAAAATCGAAATCATAGTGAGGTGATTCAAAACGTCCTCCCGGGAATACACTGGAATCCACTGTTATTCCCAACTCATTGAGGACTTCGCCGATATGATCGAAGGGCTGTACACACCAACCACCTGCACGAAATGCTAATTGCTTTTGACCAGACCAGCGTGCTAAGGTATCCGAATAACGGCGTATAATGGATGCTGCTTCCCCTTTTGAAAAATCAGCAAGTTTGTAGCAACCATCGGTTTGAATCTTCCATTTCCCGTTTACATAGCTACTTTTTTCCCAATGTGGATGTACATGTAATTCAACAGCGCAACCCAAAGAGATCATACGTTTCAATTGATTTTGAATAGCATGAGCGTCTTTTTCCAATTCAGGAAACTGTGTTCGATATTCATCCAACTTCACCAAAAATCCTGCGTCCACAAAGAATACCATCGGAATCTGAAAGCGTTCGGCAAGATCCAATAATCGAGCTGTCGGCTCCAACATACAGGCGTGTACCGAACCGGGATCTGTTCCAAAGAACAATTCGTAATCGAAGCTTAAAACGATCTTCATGGAAAAACGAAGGTAATCATTATCCAAGTGACATGCACTACTCCGAGAACAACGCAGCTTTTAAGAAAATCGTATATTCGTTCATCATGATCGAGATAGAACGCAAATTTTTAGTGAAGGACGAGATCCACGAGGTGTTGAAATATTTGGAGCCAAAGTCCATTCGACAAGGATATTTGATGGACGAAAACGGACAAACGGTTCGGGTTCGGACAAAGGGAGATAAGGGTTTTCTGACGATAAAAGGAAAAACCTCAGGTATCTCACGCACCGAGTTTGAATACGAAATTCCATACGAAGATGCGATCAATTTGCTGGATCATTTTTGTAAATGGGAATTATCCAAAGACCGCTATTCGATTCAGGTGGCAAACAAAACATGGGATGTAGACGTATTTCACGGTCGCCATGAGGGACTGATCCTGGCCGAGATCGAATTAGAGAACGAACAGGAAGCCTTCGAGCAACCGAATTGGCTATTAGAAGAAGTTAGTCACGATCCCCGCTATTACAACTCGAATTTGGTGAAGGAGTAAAACTGAATCTTGCAATTAGGAATGCGTTCCCGATATGACCTATTGATCTAAGGCATTATCTATTAAATCCTTAACTACGCGATCTTTGGTTTCCTGCAAAGTATCACTGATCTTCCCGGGAATCGAATCAGTTTGCTGAATGAACTTGTCGATCTCTTGCGTGTTTTTGTCAATCGCATCATTTAGCTTGTCCATTTCACTGGAAATCGGATCTTCACATGAAACAAACATCGCCGTTAGAATTGTAAATAGAACAGTTCTCAAAATCATATCATTCTGCTATTAATGGTTGTTTTTGTGTATCAAAAACGCTTCCTCCAACGCGCACGTTAAACCACTCTAGAAATAATTCGAGTGTCGCCTTCGGTAAATTTTCTTCGTCGTCAACAATCGCCAGACATTCGTTTTTAAAAATCTTTTTAAAATGTGCCTCTATGAGCGGTTCGTATTCCATGAAATCCTCTTCGATCAGGTACAAACTGCCTTCCAGGTCGTCGTTTTCATCGAAATCAAATTCTTCGTCGTTCAACTTTGCCCAATCGCAAAACGCTTGGCGCGGTTCCACCAAGATATACCCTCTATTTACTGTCTTCATTCCACATTACTATTGCTCGTTCTTCTCCTTTTTCGATGCGCTTCCATTCCGTTTTCTTGCCTTTTTTGGCGTCGATCAGGTACAGCCAATATTCTTTTTTAGGATCTTTTTGCCAGATCTTGCGCAATTTATCGGTCGGTATGGCATTGTCAGATTCGATGATCATCAATTCGTTCGGACCAACCAAGGTTAGACTATTTCGTCTTGAAAAACGCCAGTTATCTCCCACTTTGAATGATCTACAAGGATCTCCGAAGCAATCCAACCAATTGTAAAACGCATTTTTCACACGTAAACTGTCCTTGAATCGATAATACAACAATACTAAGCTATCCTGATCATTCATGGCAATCCACTTTTCACTTTTCTCCGGACCAAAGCGATCAGCAAATAACAGCGTATCCCAACGGTGCCATTTTTGTACGTGAAATAAACTATCTCCAAGTCCCAAAAACACACTTGCTTTTGGCCGTTCGAAGCGCTTTTCGGTGGAATCTACAAGCTCCTTCTTCGTAATCTCGGTTGCATCATCCGGAGCCAAGTCATCGAAAGCCACCGTTTCTGAAGACTCCGAGCACGCAGCCAATAAGATCACGACTATGCCAACAAACAAGTAATTCATGATTTGATCGCTTTCAATGCATCATGAACAAACTCAATTGCCGGATCATCTATATCTAAATGGGTCACCATACGGATCATTCCAGGTCCAAAAGCAACAGTTAACACACCATTTTCCTTCAGTTGTTGAATGATCGCATCGCGTTTTTCCGCTTCTTTTAAGACAATGATCACAATGTTGGTTTCCACAGGAAACACAGATTCAACCCAAGCATGATTTAGCAAGGCATTTTCCAGTATTTTGGCACGCTGATGGTCCTCTTTGAGGCGAGTCACATTGTTTTCAAAAGCGTACAAAGCTCCCGCAGCGATGATCCCTGCTTGTCGCATACCACCACCGAGTACCTTACGAACACGTCGTGCTTGATGGATAAAATCTTTGGAACCGATCAAGAGCGATCCTACCGGAGCTCCAAGTCCTTTCGACAGACACAAGGAGATCGAATCGAATTGAGCGGCATAAATTTTCGGATCCACCCCATTTTCAGCAAGAGCATTCATCATGCGGGCACCATCTAAATGCAGGGGCAAGTTGTATTTATCCGCCAAAGCACGGAAACGCTTGATTTCTTCGAAATCGTAAATAGCACCACCACCTCTGTTGGCTGTATCTTCTAACGCCAGCAACTGGGTAACGGGAAAATGCACATCATCCGGCATGATCCATTGTTCGGCCTCAGTTGCTGTGATTCGACCGCGATTCCCACGCAACAAACGCACTGATGCACCCGAATTTTTGGCAATTCCTCCACCTTCGTATTTATAAATGTGTGCGTCTTCGTGACAGATCACCTCTCCACCCGGTTTTACATGGACATTAATCGCAATTTGATTCGTTTGCGTTCCCGAACTGCAAAAAAGCGCAGCTTCTTTTCCAAAATAGGCCGCCACTTTTTCCTGCAATTGATTAACGGTTGGGTCTTCTCCAAAGACATCATCTCCAACTGGTGCATTCAGCATGCATTCACGCATAGCTTGTGATGGCTTTGTAACGGTATCAGAACGCAAATCGATCAATTTTTTCATAGCGTAAAAATAGGGAGTTGATTGGAAATATGACTGGTAAATTGATGAAGAAATAATTACCGTGATAATTAGTAGCTAATCTTCAAATCATCCCAAAAAAAAAGAGAACACCCAATTGAATGTTCTCCCTTTCTTCACCGGTTTTTGCTATGAGTCAACTCATGAATGGTTGTATTCGTTTATGGTTGTGGTTTATCCTATAATTTTATGAATTCAACTCTTCGATTATTTGCTTTTCCCACAGCCGTTGTATTTGGATCTGTTGGTTCAGCTTCTCCTTTTCCATCCGTTTGTAATCGAGAGCCATCAATTTTAAAATCATTCACCAAAGTACGTTTTACCGCCTCTGCACGTTTTTTAGATAGTTCTAAATTGGCCTTTTCATCACCATCAGCATCCGTATGACCAACTATTTTAACTTGAACATTTGGATTCTCTATCAAAACAGTGGCAATTTCTTTTAATGCTCCATATGATTCAGTTTTAATATTATCCGAATTGACGTCGAACAAAATTCCTCTTGACACCAATTTACCATCAGAAATCAATTTATTTCGTGTATCGGGAGCTCCAACTGCATAACGGATATTTCCCAAGTACAATTCACCTTCAAACGAATAATTTGCGAACAATAATTGGTAGTTGACATCTTTAAAAGCCGCTCTTGGCACATCAAACACCTTTTCTTCATCCACGTAAACACGATATCGCGTATTTTGTCGCCAAATAGAAACATGATATTTCATGTTTTTGGGTGGATTCATTTTAGACTCATTTCTCAAAAACTCTGTATCATTTTGATCCATCGCCCAAATGGAGGCAAAACCGTTTTCTAAGGTCGGGTGAATGTCTATACCCACCTGAGTTGAAGAATTGAAATGCTGATCAAAAGTAAGGACATTGTCTAATTGTTTGACCAAATACAATTTCAGCCCAGACATGTTCTCTGAATAATTTTCAGAAGCCATCACGTCAAATTCTAAGGTAAAATTTTCTGGTACATTATCTAAGCCATCGAGGACATAAATTCCTTGATTGGCCAATTTCAAATAGTTGTTTGGTTCACCGTCTATACGAACCACTTCTCCCGAAGCATTGGTATTGAATTGAACTGGAAACTCACCAATCTCTGTTGTTGAAAAATCCTCTATTACTAAAACTTTTTCTCCAGGAACAAAGTCGAATTTAGAATTTACTGTCCATTTTTTACCTGAAGTGGAAGCCTCGGTAGATTCAGTCTGGGTGTTTTGTATTTCATTACTTGGGGCAGCAATGTTTTCTTCAGTATTTTCCTTCAACACCTCCTGTTCTTCCGTTTTTGAGTTCTTTTCTTTTTTACCTACTTTATCTATTTTTTCTTCAGTTTTGTCAAGGGTTTTATCTACTCCTTTATCAATACGATTTTCTGTACGTTGTTCAATTTTCTCTTTCGTAAGTCGCGCTTGACGTTCTAAGATCGTTTCTTGAGCAACACTCATTCCGGTCAATAAACAACCGAAAACCATTAAAAACGTTTTTTTCATTCTTGCTTTGTTTAAAGTTATTTAATTGCCAATTTCAACTGCTGAATTAGACCATCTCCTAACTCAATCATTACCATATACATCCCACTTGACAAATGACTCAATTCACTCAGTTCAATAGTCTTCTCATCCGTTTGTTTAACCGAACATGAAACAGCAACTCCTTTCCAATCAACGAGATGAACTTCTTTCAGATCAATATTATCTTCTTTAAGTCGAATTTGAACCTTGTCTTGTGCTGGATTTGGAAACAACTCCAATGTTACCTCTTCTTTAAGGTCCAAACCAACAGGTTGCGTAATCTGATTACATACCGCATACAATTCATCGCCTGTTGATCCATCAGTTCCTCTGGCCAAAATACAATCGTTTAAAAGAAATAGTGGATGAAACGAATTGGCTTCAAAATTCACATCCGTTAATCGTATCATTTGATTGGGTAAATCGGTAGCTCGATAAATTCCTGGGCTATTTCCATCACCTGAAATGAAATACAAATAATTCGAAGTTGCTAAAATACTTGTAGGATAATCGGTAAACACATCTGGTGAACTAGGCAAACTTGATGTGCCCGAAGTAGAACCATCGGAATACCAAATGCGGTAAAATCCGTCAGACGAGGTTGCTTCAAAAAACAACTTTCCTTTAAAAATGTGAAAAGTAGCATCTGAATTGGTTGTTGGCCCTCCAGACGCAGGTGCAAACACAACAGAGGTTCCAGCTGTTGTTCCATTTGATTTATACAAAGTATAATTATCATTTGGATGATACGCTGAAAAATAAAGTGTTCCATTGTGAACAATTAAACCACTCGGTGCACCATCACCCGCTGCAATATCTTTTACCAATTCAGTTCCAGCTGCAGTTCCGTCTGTTTTCCACAATTCTCGACCATCTACCGTTCTGAAAGCTGAAAAATAAACGGCATTGTTATACGTACATAAGAATGCTGGATTACTGCCTATATTCGGAATAGATGGTGCCGTTGTATCGATATTGGCCACCATTGAAGTACCTATAGTGGTTCCATCTGACTTCCATAATTCAGCACCATGAACAGGTTCAGCCGCACCAAAATAAATGAAACCATTCAACTGCGCGAAATACTGCTTCACATTGGTCAATAAAAGACTTGATTCGATTCCAGGATTGATATCTTTAACCAAATAGGTTCCTGCCTCTGTACCGTTTGTACGCCACAATTCAAATCCAGAGAGACCATCATTCCCTATGAAATACATCACATTATTCATGGTAATGGTCATCGGATAAGCAATGAAAAAGTCATTCGCTTGGTGATAATCTGCCACTAATGATCCACTCCCAGGCGAGCCATTTGTTTTGTAGAGTTTCAAGCGTTCGCCACCAAAAATATTTCCTGCAATGTAATACACTTCATTGTTTAAAACTCCCAGAATCATAGAAACCGTTAAATTGCTGTTTCCTTCCAGTAGTACAGTAGTAGCAGCAGTACCATTGGTTTTGTAAAGTCTATTCCCCAGACCATCTGGATTAGCAAGAAAAAACAAATCGTTTCCACGTTGAAAAGCATTATCGAGCGCTGGTTCACTTCCATCCATTCCAGGACGCAGATCTGATATTAAATTTTGGGTAAAACTTGTTGAAGCGACCATTAGCACCATCAACAAAATAGCCAGTTTAATCATGTGAATTCAATTTTGAAGCAAAGATCAGCTGATCAGTGATCAAAATTGTTAGGGGAATTCCTCTTACAGCACTTAGGGTTTTCCCTAAAAAGCGTCCTATCCATCGTAAAACCCTAGTAAAATGGCTTTTTTCACCAAACCAGACACATTTTTTACATCAAACTTTGAAAACAAGCTACCTCGATAATGCTCCACTGTTTTTTCAGAAACGAACAAAACATCTGCTATTTCTTTCGTGGATTTTTCATTTAAAATCCCATTCAAAACTGCTTTTTCTCGTTCAGATAAAATGATTTCATCCGTTGTACGAACATTACCCATGAGTACTTTTTGAACTTCTGGACTCAGGAATGTTTTCCCAGATTCAAGCGATTGAACAGCTTCTAGTAAAACAGATGTTGGTTCGGTTTTTACCACATACCCATTCACTTGCGTAGATAAAACAGATTGAATAGATGCAAAATCATCCAGACTGGATAACGCTAAAATGGGAAGTTCCTTAAATTCTGCCCTCACCAAAGGAATCAGTTTTCTAGCGTCAACACTACCAAATCGAATGTCTTGTATTAAAATACCCACTTCGGTAGAACGCAATATCGCAAGTAATTCCACTTCATTTGCAGCATGCAAAACTGTATACCCTTTCGTTTCAAAAAGTCCTCTTAATCCTTCAACAATGAGAGAATGATCTTCTGCAATTACAATATTCGCCATCACACTTGAGGAATTTTAATGTCAATTTTAAAACCATTCATTGGATTAGGAGGTAACGAAATGGTGCCATTTAGAGCCGATATTCGTTTTTTCATAGAATGCCAACCGTTGCCTTTCATTAGATCAGCCGCGTTTACCCCTATTCCATTATCACTGTACTGAATCAGTAATTCATGTTGTTCTTCTACCATTACAATTTCACATTCCGTGGCTTGAGCATGCTTTAAGGTATTCTGAATCATTTCTTGAAGAATACGATATACAATCATTCCTCGTTGACTGTTCAATAGTTCCTCTCTAAAATTGGGTATTAAAAATACACGAAAAGTTTCAGATTGCACTTGCTGAATTACCCGTTGAAAGGATTGAATCCAACCTTCTTCCTCTAAATTAAAAGGCATGATATTTTTAGAGATGGTCCTCACTTCGTTTCTCAATTGCTGGATCTGCTCAGCGATTAATCGAGTATCATTGATCGTTTCATTTTGCTGAACTTTTAGATACAATCCAGTCAAACTACTGGCTATTCCATCATGAATATCTGCCGCAAGTCGCTCCCGTTCTTTTTGTTCACCTTCTACAAATGCTTCAAGCAATTGGTGTTCATTTTCTAATTGCAATATCTGTAATCGTGCTTTATTCTTTCGACGAATTCTAATGATAAAAAGAACAACTACAAGCAACACCACAAAAAGAAGCAGCAAAGCATTCCAAACAGATGACAGTTGCAATTGCTGTTTCGCAATGGTTTTGGCTTTCTTTTCAGACTCATATTTCACCAATAATTCCTGAATGGCTTTTTTATTTTCGTTACTACTGTAGGTTCGAAACATTTCGTTTGCTTGAGCCAAATAGTAATATGCTTTATCGTTTTGTCCAATACCAGCGTAGGCTTTTGAAAGATTATTATACAGCGCGTAATCTGTGGTATGCTGTTTTGTCGCCGAGGTGTAATTCAACACCCATTCCCCTTCTTTTATTGCTAATTCAAATTGTTGGGTTTCAACAAAAACAGCCAATAACCCCAAATGTCCGAAATTTTCAAAAGACACTAAATTCAATGGCTTTGAAAGAGAAATTACTTTCTGATACATTTGCTTGGCACGTGCATATTCTTTGCGAGCAGCATAATAATCCCCAAGGGCATATAAGCCAATTATCTTAGCAACAGGATTAGCATACTTCCCTCCATCCAAAACAGCCACATATGCATGAAAATTTGCCAATTTCATACGATTGGTCTTCACTTCCGATATCGCTAGAATTCCAGCAATTTGCGGATATCTGACGGTATCCTTTTGCGCAAAAACGACTTTAAATGATGATTTAGCATAATTGTATGCAGATTCAAAATCATTCAAATTGAAAAAGACATTAGCTATGTTATTTTGAACATACGCTGATTTCAATTCAAGTTGAAGTTGATCGTAATTTCGAATAGCGTTTTTATAGCATGTAATGGCTTTAGTGAATTCACGTTGTATTGCATAAACACTTCCTTCCAAACTAATGAAATCAGTTTTCGCTTCCAACTCATCCCGAAACAAACGTTTACCTTTTCTCACCTGCATGGTAGCCTGCTTAAAATCACCGACTTTTATGAAATACTTTGTTTTCAGGGAAAGAATATCGAACAGTAACTCTTTGTCGGCATTTGTTTCCTTTCTGTTGACCAATCGCAGGAAATGGTTGGATCGTTGTGGTTGAAATGTGGCACTATCTAACCAATGAGCAACCAAAACCGAATCATTTTGTGCAGTTGACAAGACCGTTAAAAAAGAGAACCAAAGAATAAGAAAATGAATAGGTTTCATGACTTAAAAATAAACATTTATCAAAAATGAAAAGCCACAGGTCTCGGTTAGCATTAAACAAAAAAACCACCCCCTGGTTAGGAGATGGCTCTATGAATTCAGTAAAAATTACCGGAATTAACGCTTGTGGAAACCTTCGTCAGAAACTGTCAATTTCTTACGTCCTTTACGACGACGTGCAGCCAATACTTTACGTCCGTTTTTAGTTGCCATGCGGCTACGGAAACCGTGTTTGTTTCTTCTCTTTCTTACAGACGGTTGAAACGTTCTTTTCATGATCTATTTCTTTAATCCAAGTTTTCAATTGAGCCGCTGATAAATCGCTTTCAAAACGTTGCTATCATCAGACAGGGGTGCAAAGATAGGTACATTTTCCAATTATTCAATATTTCTTTAAAAATTATCTAAAAAAAGTAATCGAATCGTTGCCGTACATTGTACTTTTGCAGGACGAAATTACTCATTATCTATGTTGCGACCAAAACAAGCTAAGAAAGAAAAAGTAACACTCATGCGCGACAGCTACAAAAAAGCCCAACGTTTGTTTTCCTACATGAAACCCTATCGCGGGCAGTATTTGCTCGGCTGGGCGTTCCTGGTAATTTCTACTTCCATCGGACTCATTTTCCCTATATTACTCGGCCAACTGCTAGGTACCGGAAATGGTAGCTCAACGAGTATGTCTGACGCCATTCAAGCCATTGATCTTACCAATATCAATACTGTTGCTTTCGCATTGTTCGCTCTTTTCGGCATACAAGCTATCACCAGTTATTTCCGGGTGGTACTTTTTACGAATGTCACTGAAAA
>CAYRMV010000093.1:0-13593 GCA_964425255.1 uncultured Flavobacteriales bacterium | reverse complement strand
CTGCCACAAAGGTAAGGCAATATTCCGTTTCTACAATACTTTTTTTCATTTATTTTTCTGTTCCGAAAAACAGGAATCCTGAAATAAGCTGTTTTTTTAGTAGTTGTTTTGGTGATTTTTAGATATTAACCTAGGTAATTATTGATTAAACAGTCTTTTTTGTTTAATTTGTAACAATTAAAAGGCGATTTTGTTAAATTAATTTTATTTTAAGATTCCAATAAAATATGTACTTTCGTGTTTACATTTCCATAAAAAACTTGGAATATCGCAGTTAATATGAACTCAATATTAATCATAGACGACGAAGAAGACATTGTTGAAATTCTTCGATACAACCTCGAAAAGGAAGGTTTTGAGGTGGAAACAGCTCTAAATGGGGTGGATGGCATTGAAAAAGCAAAGAAAAAAATCCCTGATTTGATCATCTTAGATGTTATGATGCCGCAAATGGATGGAATCGAAGTATGTGAAACCATTCGGAGTACTCCAGGTTTTGAATCCACATTGATTTGTTTCCTTACGGCTCGTGCAGAAGATTACAGTCAAATTGCTGGGCTTGACGCCGGAGCAGATGATTACATCAGTAAACCTGTAAAGCCACGTGTTTTAATTAGTCGTATCAATGCGATGTTGCGCAGAAAGGCATTGCCTGAAACAGTTGAAGAACCGACAGAAGACTTGGTAATCAATCGAGAAAAGTATTTGGTTTATAAAAATGGTCAATCCATTCATTTACCTAAAAAGGAATTTGAACTTTTGGCCTTGTTAGCTTCTAAACCAGAAATCGTTTTTGAAAGAGACACGATTTTAGAAAAAGTTTGGGGAACAGATATTGTCGTGGGAGATAGAACTATTGATGTACATGTACGAAAATTACGTGAGAAAATTGGTGATCGCCACATCAAAACCATCAAAGGAATCGGATATAAGTTTGAATCTTAATTATACAAAAAAAGCGGAAGAAATTCAGCTTTTTTTGTTTTTGATATTATGTTCAGGATCTATCAAAAATCTAGAATTTGGTTTAGATACCTAATTCGATTTGAAAAATGCCACCTATTTTTCCTTGCGAATTGTTCGATTTCAAATTGGTGTTGATTTGGTACACTGCATTAAGCTGCGTTTTTACACGATGTCCATAGAAATATTTTGTAACACCTAGGATATATTCCTCCGACTGTTGTAAGTTTACATTGCTGAAAGAATTGTTATCGTAAACTTTTTTGAAAGGTGTTACTCGGGCGTAACGAAAAGCAATCTCCCAATTTGATTTAAAAAGATAACTAACTTGACCCATGAGTCCGTTACCAACATAAACAGGTGAAACGACAGATGTGTCTTGATTATGTGAAATAGGTGTTTTTGAGTCTTTTTGCATAAACTCACCATAAAATGAAAATCCTTTGTATTTGAATAATGCATCTAGACTCACTGTAGATATGTCAACAGGAAAAATTAAATCTTTTCCTAATTGTCCTCCAACTCGTACTGCATTGTCATTAAAGTTGTAACTTGCTCCGACCGATATTTTTGGTTTTGATTCTCTCTCATGATCACCTTCTTGATAATCATTTCTTCCAGTAAACTTTCCGAATGGAAGAGCTTCTATTCTTGCCGTGTAGCTGAGTCCTGAATTAGATCGAGAACTGTTTCTTCCTTCACCAGATGAAAGTGCAGCACTTAAATTAAAGTATTCTCTTTTGTATGAACCGAAAAAACCAAAGTCTCGGTCTATGTTAAAAGTTGCGTTTACAATTGATCGGTCGTAAAACTGTTGATCCCCTGATGAAATCACCCGTTGCCTGTTTCCTGGTAATTTTGTTTGTCCAAATCCAAATTGTAGGCTTTTTGTTGGGGCATAATAAATTACTGCATCACGAACGATATTCGGACTTGAGTTCACGGTGGAGGTTTGAGTCATTTCCCAATCCATATCGCCTCTTGAAAAGGCTAATTGTATTTTATACGTTAGTTTTGGATTGTAAACGAAACCTTCCATTTTTAGTCGCAATCTTCGAACTCTAAATTCATAGTTATCTGTAGCAAAATCATTTTCACTTTTCGTGAAAAATGCCGCTCTGTTTTGCATCCTAAACTGAAGGCGTAATGAAAACAAAGAGTCTTTAGCCACAAATTCGATTCCTTTTTGCGCTTTAGTAAGGATCTTTAAGTCTGATTTTTCTTGTGCTAATGATGGAAGGAGTTGGATCGTTATTAGGACTATGAGAAATGATTTTTTCATGATTTTTGTTTTCAGATTTTTATTCAGATATGAAGTGTCAAAATTGCCTTTATCGATTTAGGTTGCAAATCTAGTGGCTTAACACTGGATTAAAACAATAGAAATACTATGTTAACAATATTGTAATATACGTAAAACTAAGTTAACATATGTTTTGATTTGGCCTACAATTAGACTTTTTATAATTTTATTTTTGTTTATTTCTGATGTTCTTTTAAAAATATTAACATTAAATTAATGTTCGTTTTATTTTTCTTTTTTGATTTTGTAGTGTTATTTGTATTATTTATCTGATATTCAGTTTTTTGTATTGTATTTTTTCTCTGGTTTTTAGCTTAAAAATTATGTTTATGTTAACAATACCTTGCTGATTAATACATCCGAAAATAAGCATCTACTTTTGCCGAATAAAATGAAATAAAATGGCATCAGGTATTTTGAAATTTTTTCTACCGAAAGACCGTGTGTTTTACACGTTATTCGAAAACGCAAGTATGAATTTGGAAGCAATCGCTGGGAAATTAGTGGAAGTGGTAAACGAGTCTGATTTTAACAAGCGTGCTAGTATAATCAAGCAAATGGAAGATTTAGAACATCAAAACGATGAACTAACTCACCAAGTCTTTGTTGAATTAGGGAAAAATTTCATTACTCCTTTTGACCGGGAGGATATTCACAGTTTAGCAATTGCTTTAGATGATATCGCTGACTATATTTATGCTTCAGCAAAGAAAATTAATTTCTACAAAATCGATCCTTTTGATTCAGGGATTCAAAAGATGGCAGATGCTATTTTTCAAGCAGTATTGGCTGTAAATAGTGCTGTTTCTGAATTGAGAAACTTAAAAAACACGCAAAAAATTGTTGAATGTGTCATCAAGATCAACGATGTAGAAAATCAAGCAGATGACATCTTTGATATGAGCATCGAACATTTGTTTGAAACGGAAGCAGATGCAAAAGAAGTCATCAAGAAAAGAGAAATCTATCAATTTTTGGAAACAGCAACGGATAAATGTGAAGATGCTGGAAACGTGATCGAATCGATCGTAGTTAAATACGCATAATTGTTCGCTAAAACTCTGTAAAATATGTTCACTTTATTACTTGTCGTTATTGCTATTGCTTTGCTTTTTGACTTAGTGAATGGCTTTCACGATGCTGCAAACTCGATCGCTACTGTGGTTTCAACCAAAGTGTTGACTCCCTTTCAAGCGGTGATTTGGGCAGCAGGTTTCAACATCGTTGCCTTTTGGGTGTTTGATATGAGTGTTGGAAATACGGTTGCAAAAACGGTTGATAACAGTGCAATTGACCTTTGGGTGATTTTGGCTGGTTTGCTCGCAGCAACTTTTTGGAATTTGCTCACTTGGTGGTTGGGTATTCCTTCGTCTTCTTCGCATACACTAATTGGTGGTTTTGCGGGTGCAGCCGTTGCGCATGCTGGATTTGATGTGATTGCATCTGGTGAAATTATCAAAGTAGTGCTTTTCATTTTCCTTGCACCATTGATTGGTGGTGTCATTGCTTTTATGATTGCTCTAGTCACCATTTCGCGCTCTTTTTGGAAGAAAATGATTTGGATCATTGCGCTTTCGGGAATCACGCTTTACATGATGTTGTACATGATCGAATACAAAGATATGAAGCCAATAATGATGTATATTGTTATGGCGATGATCGGCGTGTTTATTCTTACTTACATTTGGTTTCAAGTGGTACATGGTAAGAAACAATCGGCGATGAAAGAGTCGAACATGCACAAAAAATTGCAGTTACTTTCTTCTGCTGCGTTTTCGTTAGGTCATGGTGGTGCTGATTCTCAAAAAGTAATGGGGATTATCTGTGCTGCATTGCTTGTATATAGTAATCTCGCTCGAGAAGGAAAAGTAGACGCTAATATCCCTTCTTATTTACATATTTCAGAAGTGATGCAAATCGAGTATAAAGGATCTGATGGTAAACCTGCAAAGTTCAAACCCGAATTTGAAAATGGGGATCATGTTCATATTTACATGAAAGGGGATACCATTTTTGATGATGATTCGGATCAATGGATTTTCGCTGACAAATCGTTGAATCCAAAATATACGCTTGCTGCAAGCTTTGCTCCGTATGTTGATGGTGAATTTCATCTGTTAGATGGACACAAAATCAAGACAAAAGTAAAATCAGAAACGATGCCATTCTGGATTGCTTTTGGCTGTTATTTGATGATTGGTTTGGGTACTTTGATGGGTGGATGGAAAATTGTAAAAACAATGGGTACAAAAATCACGAAAGTGACTCCTTTGGAGGGGGTTTGTGCAGAAACTTCCGGTGCATTGACCTTGTTTACGGTTTCTCAGCTAGGAATTCCCGTTTCTACAACGCACACAATCACCGGTTCAATTATTGGAGTTGGAGCAACCAAACGTTTATCAGCAGTTCGCTGGGGTGTAACAATCAACTTACTTTGGGCTTGGATTTTGACCATTCCTGTGAGTGCTGTTTTAGCTGCATTGATTTATTACACAATCATCTTGCTTAAATAATTCAAAAAAAACTTTTCTGAAAGGCTGTTCGGTTTCGAATGGCCTTTTTTGTTTTTATCTTTGCTTATGCGATTAGTAATTCAACGGGTCACCCAAGCTCAGGTTCAAATCGATCAGGAAGTGGTCGGATTCATCCAAAAAGGGTTGTTAGTGTTGCTTGGTGTTTTTCAAGAAGACACACAAGAAGATGTGGATTGGCTGGTTCAAAAGCTAATCAATATGCGCATCTTTTCGGATGAAGATGGAAAAATGAATCTTTCACTTTTAGATATTCAAGGAGAATTACTGGTTGTTAGCCAATTTACGCTGTATGCCTCTACGAAAAAAGGCAATCGACCTGGATTTACAGATTCCGCCAAACCAGAAATTGCCATTCCTTTGTATGAATCATTTATTCAATCCGCAGAAAAAGGGCTGGACAAAAAAGTGCAAACGGGTCGCTTTGGTGCCGACATGCAAATTTCACTCGTGAACGATGGACCTGTCACAATTTGGATAGATTCTCGGAACAGAGAATAATCGACTTTACTTATTCAAAATCAAAAACCAGACTGGTTTGCACGAGCTTTTTAATAGTAAATGATTTCCGGTGATAGGGTGATAAACCGTGTTGTTGAACGGCTAATCGATGTGCTTCTGTGGGATAGCCTTTGTTTTTTTTCCATTCATATATCGGATATTCTTCGTGGTGGGCATCCATCCAATCGTCTCGGTAAGTTTTAGCAAGAATGGAGGCTGCTGCAATGGAAGCAAATCGACCATCGCCTTTCACGAAACAGGTATACGGAATATGAAATTTATGAAAACGATTTCCGTCAATCAGTAAATGCGTTGGTTTTGTAGCGAGGTCATCTGCAGCGAGTTGCATCCCGCGGATGGAAGCATTTAGAATATTTATTTCGTCAATTACTTTTGCAGAAAGAAATTGAACCGACCAAGCAATCGCTTCTTTCTCAATAATCGGGCGAAGTGCTTCCCGCTTTTTATGTGTCAATTGTTTGGAGTCATTGAGCCAAGGATGATAAAAGTCGGGAGGTAAAATAACTGCTGCTGCAACAACAGGTCCCGCAAGACAACCTCGTCCGGCTTCATCGCAACCTGCTTCAATTTCTCCTTCTTGATAAAAAGAAGCCAAGCGAAAAGCTTCTTTGGAATCAGATTTACTCATGCTTCAAAGTTGGAACAAAATTTGTAAATTAGCAAAAAGATTTTCGCTTCAAACAACTTTTTGAACGAAATGTACGTCAATAAAACTAAAGATCAATAATTATGAAAAAAATCTTCGCTATAGCACTTGTTGCTTTGTCAACTTCAATCGGTTTTGCACAAGATGGAGGAGTTTTGAAAGCGAATGCTGGAACCTTGAAATCCATTGAAGCAGCTAAAACTTCAGGAACTTTTGAATTTATTCTTCCTGAAAGCATTACTGCAGAACAAGTAGCAAACGCTGCAAAATACTATACACAGTATTTTAAGGTGAACTTTGATGCTAAATCACACAAAGCGAAAATTGTGATGGAATACAACCAACCAGATAGTCGTTTTGTCATCATGCGCTTCTTGGTTTCAAACAACATCAAAGAAATCGTCATGGATGGGAAAACATACAATTTAGAGGTTTTCTTTACGAATTACATGAAGTAATTCTTCTTTTGTAAGTTTAAGTTTAGTTCAGTATAGTGAAAGCTACTTCTTTTCGTAAGGAGTAGCTTTTCGTTTTTATATTTAATTAATTTAATCGCAACAAAAAAGCGGTGATCTACTGGAGATCCACCGCTTTTTTTTCTGTTTGATTTGCTAATTATAAATTATATGCTCCTGCATCAATCGCGCTTTGAGCAATGATTTGTCTTGCTGCTTTCGGATTGAAATCTCCTGTTTTCGTGAAGCGTTTCAAGCCCATCAACATCATGCGTGCTTCATCGCCTTCCGCATACGAGTTGATAGCGTCTTTTGCTGCTTTCGCGATACGATCTGCTGTGTCGTAGAAATATGTTTTGGCAATCGCAATTTGAACCGGGATAGCATCCGCTCCTTTTTGTTGAATCAATTTATCAACACGTAACAAAACAGATTCTGCTTGATAGGTCCAAATAGCGATGTCCGCAATGTTCATCAATACCTCTTGCTCTTTCGAAAGTGTTTGCATTAATTTCTGTACTGCCGAACCTGCTACCATCAAGATCGTTTTCTTGAAACCTTCCAACGCAATGTATTCTGCCGCTAATGGTGAATCACTCATTTCTGGTGTTTCTGGAATACTCATCAATTCATTGGCAACTTTCATCGCTGGTCCCATCAAATCCAATTCACCTTTCAAAGCGCGACGAAGTACCATGTCTACTGTCAACATACGGTTGATTTCGTTCGTTCCTTCGAAAATACGATTGATGCGTGAATCGCGGTAAGCGCGCTCTACTGATGATTCTGCTGAATATCCCATTCCACCAAAAATCTGAACTCCTTCATCGACCACAAAGTCTAAACACTCCGAACCAGCCACTTTCAAGATCGCACATTCAGGTGCAAATTGTTCAATTCCTTTCAAAGTTGCTTGACCTTTTTCCATTCCACTTGCCATGTAAGCTTCAATCGCATCGTCGATGTTTTGTCCCGCACGGTAAATCGCTGACTCAACTACATACGATCGAATTATTTGCTCTGCAATTTTTTGACGAATAGCGCCGTATTTAGCAATCGAACGACCAAATTGCTCTCTTTCTAACGCGTATTTGATGGATTCAGTAATCGTTTGTTTTGCACCACCAAGCACACCCGCACCCAATTTGATACGCCCGATATTCAAGATGTTCAACGCAATTTTAAATCCATTTTCACGATCAGAAAGCATGTTCTCAACCGGAACTTTTACATTGTTAAAGAACACTTGGCGCGTAGAAGAACCTTTGATTCCCATTTTCTTTTCTTCTGGATTCAAGGAAATTCCTTCTGAATCTGCTTCCACCAAAAAGGCAGTTAAGTTCTTGTCGTCGTCAATTTTAGCAAATACGGTAAACAAATTGGCAAATCCACCGTTGGTGATCCACATTTTTTGTCCGTTTAACACATAGTGTGAACCATCCGCAGAAAGTTGTGCTTTCGTTTTTCCTGAATTAGCATCCGAACCTGATCCTGGCTCAGTCAAACAATATGCTGCTTTCCATTCACCCGAAGCTAATTTAGGAATGTATTTGTTTTTTTGTTCCTCGTTACCATAATATAACAAAGGCAAAGTCCCGATTCCTGTGTGTGCGCCATACGCAACTGAGAAGGAATGTCCTTTTCCTAGGTATTCGGTTGCCAACAAAGATGTTTTGAAGTCAACACCCATTCCACCCAATTCCTCTGGAACAGTCATTCCAAGTAATCCAAGTTCACCTGCTTTTTCCACCAAACTAGCCATTAAACCTTCTTCCATCGAATCGATGCGATCCAAATTAGGTGTAATTTCTTGCTCAATGAAATCATCACACATCTGTGCAATCATGCGTTGTTCTTCTGTCCACTCTTCTGGAATGAAAATTTGATCCGGCGTTGTGTTGCGGATGATGAATTCTCCTCCTTTTATTGCATCTTTACTCATAACTTATTTATCTTTTGTTGCTTTTTTCAAAATTCTACCGCCAAATTATAAAAGATTTATTTATTATGCAAGCATATTAAAAATTTTATTTTCATTTCTTTTGTTTTTAATGCACGCATAACAAATTTGCTTCAAATGTGAATTAAGTAGGCTGAAAATTCGGTCAGTCCAATGGAAGCCCTTATTTTTGTCAAAAATTTCGCATGCAAATCAAAGAAGCACAACAATTAGTCGATCAATGGATTCAAGAAGTAGGTGTTCGTTATTTCAATGAATTAACCAACTTGGCGATGTTGACCGAAGAAGTAGGGGAGGTAGCCCGAATTATTGCGCGTAGGTATGGGGAGCAAAGCGAAAAAGATAGTGACAAAAACAAAGATTTGGGAGACGAAATGGCGGATGTACTTTTTGTATTGATTTGTTTGGCAAATCAAACAGGAGTTGACTTGGAAGAGGCCTTGAAAAGAAATCTCGAAAAGAAAACACAAAGGGATGCAACCCGTCACCTCAACAATGAAAAATTAAAATAACATGACAATTCAAGAGTTTGCCCAGATATTACCTGAAAAAGTGTGCTTAAATTTAGCAGACAAACCCGTTGTGGAATTAACGGATTGGCAGGAAAAAATTGTCAAAAAATTCAAACAAGGGTCAGATTTTGTTGGATTAACAGCTAATCCAGAAAGTGCTATTTGGCCCATGATTTTGGGGAGTGTTTTTCGTTCACCAGATTCGTACGAAGGTTCGCCACGTGTGTTGATTTTTACGGATACAAACGAACGCGCCTTGGAATTGAAAAAGTACTTTGACTCCACCATTTTTCGTTCGGGAATTACCCTAGAAATGGCCAACGACAAAGGAAAAATGATCGAACAACGCAACCAAATTTTTGACGGTGCCGATATCATTTTAGGCAATCCAAAGCGCATTTTTGATTTGTACATTCAAAATGGAATCAACTTGGGAGAGATCAAGTTGTGTATTTTTGATCAGGTCGATAATTATCCAAAAATGGTTCCACATCTCATCCGAATTGCCGATAGTTTACCCAAATCACAACGGGTATTTTTTATCCGAGATTGGAGTGAGAAAATAGAGAATTTGGCAGACGAAGCCATGAATAATCCCGCAGAAATTAGCGAATAATCGCACAATAAATGTGTATTTTTGCCACAAAATAAGTTAGAAAACATGCCCACAAATTTGATTGAAGAATTACGATGGAGAGGAATGGTGCAAGACATCATGCCCGGAACAGAAGAGCAATTGTCGAAAGAAATGACAACGGCATACATCGGGTTTGATCCTACAGCAGATTCGTTGCACATTGGTAGTTTGGTTCCGATAATCTTGTTGGTGCATTTGAAAAACGCAGGTCATAAACCGATTGCACTCGTAGGTGGAGCAACAGGTATGATTGGAGATCCTTCCGGAAAATCCGATGAGCGCAATTTGCTTGACGATGAAACCCTAGCTAAAAACGTAGCTGGTATCAGAAACGTTTTAGGAAAATTCCTCGATTTCGATTCGAAGGACGCAAATGCACCGATTTTGGTGAACAATTACGATTGGATGAAATCGTTTTCATTCATTGATTTTGCTCGTGAAGTAGGTAAAAGAATTACTGTGAATTACATGATGGCAAAAGATTCTGTGAAAAAACGCTTCTCTGGCGAAGGAGAAGGAATGTCGTTTACGGAGTTCACGTATCAGTTGATTCAAGGCTACGATTTTCAATATTTGTATTCCCATTACAATTGCCTCCTACAAATGGGAGGTTCCGATCAATGGGGAAATATCACCACAGGAACTGAATTGATTCGACGCATGAATGGCGACGGTTCCAAGGCTTATGCGATGACGTGTCCGTTGATCACCAAAGCAGATGGAACGAAATTCGGTAAATCGGAAGGCGGAAACATTTGGTTGACTTCTGATAAAACATCGGTGTATCAGTTTTACCAATTTTGGTTGAACTGTGCGGACGAAGATGCGGAGCGTTACATCAAAATATTCACTTTTTTGGATCAAACTACGGTAGAAGACTTGATTGAAAAACACCGAGTTGAACCACATTTACGTTTGTTACAGAAGCGTTTAGCGCAAGAAGTGACGACTTTTGTACACTCCAAAGAAGAATTAGAGATGGCGATTTTGGCCTCGCAAATTTTGTTTGGAAAATCAACTTCCGAAGATTTAAAACGCTTGTCCAATGAACAGTTTTTGGAAATCTTTGAAGGTGTTCCACAAGCGATTGTCTCCCGCCAGGAATTGAATGAGGGACTTTCGATGGTGGACGCTTTGGCAGCAAAAACCAACTTTTTAGCATCGAACGGCGAAGCCCGCCGCGAGTTGAAAGCAAATGCCGTTTCCGTAAACAAAGAAAAGGTAAATGAAGAATTCAAAATCCTTCCTGAGCATTTGATCAACGATCGTTTTGTCTTAATCGGAAAAGGAAAGAAAAACAACTATATTTTGGATGTCCAATAGTCAATGATGATTGACGATTACACTATTAGAGGTGCGATTCATCGCGCCTCTTTTTTTTGAAAAAGATCATTTTTAAAAAGACAAACACAACTATCCGAAAGTTTAAAAATCTGAAAAATCACTTATTTTTGGTTTCAACTAAAAAAACAAAATTTTATGGGACTTTTCAGACAATGTAAAAATAACTCAAAACCTTTAATTCGTCAAATTTTAGATTTTGTTCCAAGTTGTATGCTCGAAAGTTGCTCCAAACAATATAAAGCAGACAAAGGTTGCAGTATATATAAGACTTACGACCAATTCTTTTCGATGACTTTCGGACAGCTAAAGGAGGACTAAAATTCATACATGTTGGGATGATACGTTGATGATTCCTGACAAGATAAATATTACTGAAACAAAAGTCCATGACCGTTACGGATTAGCACAAGTTATTTTCTCAATAAAACAACATTATACAACAGTTTTACTGACATAAAGAACGAATTTTAGTTATTTTTAAAAACTTTCGGATGAATGTGAGTAAATATCTTTAGTTTTGGCTAAATCAATCAAATTTTGAAAATGAACAGATTTACGGTGGAAGATAATTACCCAAAGGAAACAATCGTTTGTTATTCCATTTGGAAAACAGGACTTTATACGCTCGTTTTATCGTTTATTCTTGGTGTAAGTTATTTTTTTATCGGCTTGAGTTCAGTTGGATTTATTATTTTAATTTTGGGTGGATATTTTTGGTTCAAGCAGCTCTTTGAATTTATTCAAGCAATTCGAAAAATACCTCAAATCACATTAACAAAAGAAGGCATTCAAACCATTTCTACACCTTTTTATCGTTGGATTGAAATACAGGATGAAAAAGTAATTCAAACAGGCAGTTTGAAAAGTAACAACACAATAGCATATTACTTCACCTTTAAACATCCTTTGGGTACAGAAATAATAAGAATCGGCTCTTTTGATATCAGTAAAGAACAATTACGTAAATTACTTGTGTACTACCGAATTCAAAGTAAATTGTAAATTGATACGTAAGTACTTCGAAATTTGCTCAAGTAAGGCGAGTTAAATCGTTAGTGATAACCTAAAAGAAGAGAAATTAAACAGATATCAAAAATGACAACTACCAAAACAAACTATTTATTCTTCAACTGTAAAGGAGGCGTTGGAAAAATATCTCTGGCTTGTGCAACAGCAGTTGAAATGGCCGATGCAGGAAAAGTTGTTCTTCTCGTGAGTACCGACCCAGCTTCCAACTTAAAAGATGTATTAGAAAGTCAAGTGGACGAACAGATAAAACCAGTTAAAGGTACTGACCGACTTTTTGCTATCAATATTGACCCTGAAAATTCAGCTGAAGAATACCGTAATCGAGTAACTAGACCTTTGGAGGGCATTTCTTCAAAGGAAGAAATAAAGAAAATACGAGAAGACCTATCCGGTGCTTGTACTACTGAAATTGCGTCGTTTAATGAATTTTCCCGTTTTGTTTCAGGCGAAACAGAAGGAGCAGATTTGGGTGAGTTGAACCGCGTATTTCAAAAATAATCACGTATTTTTCCTCAAAACTTCACGTCATGAATAAACGAATTGGAATAATAGTAAGTGCCCGAACTCACATGGGCCACGCCCAACATCGGTGATGCGCAGTTTCAGTGGCAATTTCAAGATAAAGGCAAAGCATTTCAGTTGAATTACAAATTGCTTTGCGACGAATGTGAAGGTTCCTTGCTCGATTCGTTGGACTACATCGCCAACGACCTCACCGGGAAATAAGACGTTGAACGCCACGGCCGCAACAAAATGGAATTCGTCAGTTCCCAAACATCAGGCTATCCCTCCAAATCGGTAACGATCAAGATTGAGCGGAAAAAATAAATTCTTCAAATACCAACCAGTTGAGGCGCGATTCATCTCGCCTCTTTTTTTTTGAAAAAAGATCATTTTTAAAAAGAAAAAACGAAGTTTTCGTCACTTGCTGAAGCACCATGACAAAACGAAGTTTTCGTCACTGGGACTAATCTACTAACTGACTAACCAACTAACTAACTGACTAAGTGACTAACCCACTAACTGACTAGTCAAGTCTACTTCCCAATCACCGCTGGAAGCTGATCCATCTCCGCTTTCGAGACAAAACGCAAGGAACTGGTATTGACACAATGGCGCGTATTTTTTTCGGTAAATTGTTCACCCGTGAAAACATGACCCAAATGTCCTTGGCAGTTGGTGCAGATGATTTCGGTGCGTTCGCCATCAGCATCGGGAACACGTTTTACTGAGCCCGGAATTTCATCGTCAAAACTTGGCCAACCGCAATGCGAGTCAAATTTGTCATCTGAACGATACAAAGGATTGTTACATTGTTTGCAAATGTAGATTCCCGCATCTTTTTTGTCGTAATAATCACCTGTCCAAGGGCGATCGGTGCCTTTATTCAAAATCACATATTGTTCTTGAGGACTCAAAGGATTGAATGCGCCAGATTGTTTTTGGATTATAGTCGTATCACTGGGCTGCGCTTGACAAGCAGTAAATGCAAATGCAAGAAACAGGATTGAACTTAATTTTTTCATAATTTATTTTTAATGGTTTTCCTTAATCAACGTTTAAAAGATTGATTTGGATGAAGACAAGCGTTAATTTTTGTTAGTGAATGATTTTTTGGTCGAAGATGACTTTTGTTAACAACTCTTTTCTTTTGCAAACATCCTTTTTCGTATTTTTGAAAAAGCAAAATT
>CAYRMV010000092.1:0-13810 GCA_964425255.1 uncultured Flavobacteriales bacterium | reverse complement strand
CGAACCCTTCAGCCGTGAACCTGAGCGTGACCTTGCCGGGCTTAAGAGTGACCTGGAGAAACTATCCAAACGGTAGGTGATGCAGTATCTTACATCGAGAAAAACGCGTAATCAAGCATAAATAATTGTTGAACTAAGAACATTTTATGGAATTAAAAAGAGTTGTTGTAACTGGTTTGGGTGCGTTAACACCCATTGGTAATACCGTTGCCGAGTATTGGGACGGATTAATTCAAGGGAAAAGCGGCGCTGCTCCAATCCAACAATTCGATGCTTCTTTGTTCAAAACACAATTTGCGTGTGAAGTGAAAAACTTCAATGCGGAAGATTTTATCGACCGTAAAGAAGCACGTAAATTAGATCAATTTTCCCAATACGCCATGGTTTCCGCTAGTGAAGCTATGGCGGATTCGGGCTTGATGGAATCCAATCCAAATACCGACCGTATTGGTGTTATTTGGGGATCAGGTATCGGTGGATTGAAAACGTTCCAAGACGAAGCGCAAAACTTTTTTGCAGGAGATGGAACACCGAAGTTTAATCCATTCTTTATTCCAAAAATGATTTCGGATATCGCTGCTGGTCATATTTCAATTAAATATGGTTTGCGCGGACCGAATTATGTTACCGTTTCAGCATGTGCTTCTTCAACCAACGCGATTATTGACGCTTTCAACTTAATTCGTTTAGGAAAAGCAGATGCGATTGTGACAGGTGGATCAGAAGCTGCAGTTAATGAAATGGGAATGGGTGGATTCAATGCCTTGAAAGCACTTTCTACCCGCAATGATTCTCCTGAAACAGCTTCTCGCCCGTTTGATGCAGAACGGGATGGTTTTGTATTAGGTGAAGGTGCAGGAGCACTTATTTTAGAAGAATACGAACACGCTATTCGCCGCGGAGCAAAAATTTATGCAGAAGTATGCGGAGGCGGAATGTCAGGAGATGCTTACCACATGACTGCCCCTCATCCAGATGGAATTGGTGCACGAAATGTGATGTTAGCTGCTCTTGAAGATGCAGAAATGAAACCAGAAGAAGTGGATTATGTAAATGTTCACGGAACTTCTACCCCTTTGGGCGACATCGCTGAAACAAAAGCAATTTTGCATGTTTTTGGTGATCATGCTTACAATCTAAACATCAGTTCAACGAAATCGATGACTGGACACTTGTTGGGTGCAGCGGGTGCAATTGAAGCAATTGCTTGTATCTTGTCCGTGAAAAACGACATCGTACCTCCAACGATCAATCATTTTACGGATGATCCGGAGTTGGATAATAAGTTGAACTTCACATTCAACCAAGCACAACACAGAACAGTAAACGTGGCTCTTTCCAATACATTTGGTTTTGGTGGACACAACACTTCTGTGATCGTTAAGAAATTCAAAGGATAAGCGTTTTGTTCAAAGGAATATTTTCATTCTCTTCAAAACGGACGAATGAGGATCTTCGTTTGATTCGCTTTATTTTGAAAAAATTTGGCTATAAACCTCGAAATATTGATTATTTCTACGAGGCAATCACACACAAATCATTTAGCAATCAGGTCGATAAGGATTTTTCCAACGAACGACTCGAATTTTTGGGTGACGCAATTTTAGATGCGGTCATTGCGGAATTGCTTTATCTTCGTTTTCCGAATGAAGATGAAGGACATTTGACGAAGATCAAATCCAAAGTGGTGAGTCGGAAAACATTGTCTGAGATAGGGGAGAACATGTCGCTGCGGGATGTAATTCGTTATCACCGCGGAAGAGCAATCAACATTTCAACCTTAGAAGGAAATGCATTTGAAGCCATTATGGGAGCTATTTACCTCGATGGCGGATATCAAGCGGTCAAAAAATCGATCAATCACCACGTGTTTCGCAATTTTGCGGATTTAAACAAGATTTTGGAAGAAGAAATTGATTTCAAATCACGTTTGTTCATTTGGAGTCAGAAAAAACACATTAAGTTGGAGTTCCATGTGTTGACAGAACAAATGAATCAAGGCAACTGGAGCTATGAAGTGGTGGTAAACATCAACGATACTTCCTACGGTAAAGGTTGGGGAAATTCAAAAAAGAATGCTGAGCAAGTTGCTGCGAAAGAAACATTGATCTTGTTGGGAGAAATTTAATCGCAATTTCTTAACATCAACCAAACATTAATTTTTCTTAAAGAAAACGAGTTTATCTCAGTATATCCATAAAAATTGGCTACCTTCGGGGTTGGATTTTATGGCAAAGCAACAGAAATACAACCTGGTTTTTGAGCAAGACTATAATTACGATTTGTTGGGTATTTGCACCTATCACAGTGATTATCGTTTGGTTTGGGGATTGAATACCTTATTGGGAATTCAGCTCGAAAAATCAGAAATAGACGATTTGTTTGTTGTATCATCCAAAAAAAGTACAGGTCGTTTTCCATTTTATCATCACAAAGATGAATCCGAATTTGAAATGGATTATTACTTAATCAAGAATAAACACGAAGGAAAATTTCTTATTCCGGAAAAACAACAAGTGGATTATTTCTTGTTTTTATTGAATAATCAACTCGTAGATTGTGAAGATTGGCTTCAAAAAATGAAAAGTCACCCCAGTGTGATTATGGCCTTTCAATTTTTTCCTGAAGAGCTTCCATCTGCTGAAAATATTGTGTTTTAAACAAACAGGATCAATGAGTACCCCGATTTCCTGTTAAAATTGAAAAAAATGAAAAGAACAAAAATTGTAGCCACCTTAGGACCTGCTTCATCTGAGAAAGAGACACTTCGTAAGATGTTTTTTGAAGGTTTGAATGTTTGTCGTTTGAATTTTTCGCACGGAAGTTACGAAGATCACGCGGCGGTTATTCAAACCATCCGTGAGTTGAATGTCGAAACAGGTCTCAACGTAGCTATTTTAGCGGATTTACAAGGACCAAAAATCCGCGTACACGAAGTAGAAAACAATGGAATTATCCTTGAAAATGGTTCTGAAATAGAAATTGTTACAAAACGAGTAGTTGGAACAACAAAACGAATTTCGATCAACTACGAAAAATTACCACAAGATGCGCAGCCTGGAGAGCGCATTCTATTAGATGACGGTAAATTGGCCTTGGAAGTGATTTCTACCGATGGAAAAGAAATGATCAAAGCGAAAGTGGTACATGGAGGTGTTTTATCTTCTAAAAAAGGGGTAAACTTACCGAATACCAAAATTTCGTTGCCAAGTTTAACGGAGAAAGACCGCGCAGATTTAGATTTTGCATTGCAACAAAATGTGGATTGGATTGGACTTTCGTTTGTTCGCTCAGCGAGAGATATTATCGAATTGAAACACATCATTAGTGCACAAGGAGCAAAAGCGAAAGTAATTGCTAAAATTGAGAAACCGGAAGCAGTTGCAGACATTGATGATATTGTCAAAGAAAGTGATGGATTGATGGTGGCACGTGGCGATTTGGGTGTGGAAGTTCCGTATCAAAATGTTCCGTTGATTCAAAAAATGTTGATTAACAAATGTTTTTATTATGCAAAACCGATCATTGTGGCAACTCAAATGATGGAAAGTATGATTACGAACATTACACCTACACGAGCAGAAGTGAATGATGTTGCAAATGCAGTGTTGGATGGGGCAGATGCGGTGATGCTTTCGGGTGAAACATCGGTGGGCAAATTTCCGGTAGAGGTAATTAAAACGATGGCAAACATTGTAAAGGAAATGGAAACGTTTGATGGAATTTATCACAAAGATATCATGCCAGAGAAGTCACAAGAGCGTTTCATTTCGGATTCAATCTGTTTCAATGCGTGTCGTTTGGCACAACGTGTGGAGGCAGATGCCATAATTACAATGTCTTTTTCGGGGTATACAGCTTATAAAATTGCTTCACAACGACCACAGGCACCTATTTATATTTTCACGAGTAACAAGCAAATTTTAACTCAGTTGAATTTGGTTTGGGGAGTAAAAGCATTTTATTATAACAAACGCGTGAGTACCGATCATACAATTGCTGACATCAAATATTTATTGAAAAAAGAGGGATTGGTGGATACAGGTGATTTGGTGATCAACATTGCATCTATTCCATTGGAAGAAAATGGAAAGTCAAATATGTTGAAATTGAGTTATGTAGAATAACCGATTAGCTAAAAATAAAAAATCCCGAGTCAACTGAAGATCTCGGGATTTTTTTGATTTAAATTTCTTTATTTGATGGCAAAACGAGCTGCAAATGCACCTCCGAAACCAAACCCAACATAAGGAGCAACACGAACAGTCGGAACAGCTTCTAATGCTAAGTTTAAAGGAATTTCGTTGAAAGTATATTCAATTCCAAGAACCCCATCGATTCCAAACCATGTGCGATTGGTGTAGTATTTATCGTTGTAATAATAGTTGTAACCACGATTCCAAACTCCTAAATCAGCACCAATACCATAATACCAAGATAAACCGCCCTGAATTGGATTGTTAATCTCATACAACCCTTGAATCCACAAATGATTTCTACCTCCACCTACTGAAAAATCAATAGCAGAAGAACCGCCTAAAAAGTGTTTCACGTTGAGAGCGCCATATCCCGGAAAACCACCTTTAAATCCGATTGCAGTTTTGTAATCTTGTGCTTGTACATTGGATAAAAAGAAGCACACAAAGGATAAAATAACGATTTTTATTTTCATAATTTTGAAGTTTTGATTCGATTTTAACTCATAAACCGTGCCAAAATTAATTATTTTCAAAAAAATAAACGATTTTTTTGAAATAATCATAACTAAAAGTAATCCACAAATAAACGAGTAAAGGGAATATAAAAAAAGTAAGTTTGTTAAATTCCCAAGCTGCACCAAAATCAAAGTGAATTAAATGTTGAATACCTCGAGTAAGACCGCAACCTAAGCATTCAATATCTAGCAAACGCTTTGAAAGACAAAGCGTTTCACCTGTGTCAAAGTAATCAGCAGGTAAAAACAACAGCACTACCGGAGTGACCAATAGTGCTGCTAAAATAATGATTCTTAAAATCGTTTTGATCATCTTATCGAAGAACAACAATCAATGCATGAATGATACCAGGAATACCACAAAGAAGTGTTAAAATAAGATTAATCCAAAATGTGTTAGTTGCCGAACCTTCGTACAAATAAACAGCCAAAGGCGGAATCAAGATAGCTAAAATCACCAAAACAACCGTTTCAACTGGAAAAGGACTAGCAGATTTCTTTTCCATTTTGTTGATTTTGTTTTTGAATACTTTCTCAGCAACTGATTTTTTTGCTGTTGATTTTGATTCAGCCAATTTTTCAATAGAAGCAATTTTGTGCGCTAGGGTTTTTGAAGTAATTTCGTTTTCTTCTTTCACCGTTTCAATTGCATCCGTAGAAGAGTTTGTTGCTGTTTCTTCTTGATTATTAGCTTCTTTTACATCAGCCATTTTTTCAACAACGTACACTGTTTCTTCTTCCATCGCTTGAACTGCCAACACCTCTTTGTCTTCTAACTCAGTGTTCGCCTTTGTTCCCTTGAATTTAATAGGAAGATTAACATGGTATCCTTTTGTATGTTTTCTTTTCGTGAAAATACCGCCTGATACTACGTTGTTTGAAGTTCCACAAGAACTTACTACGATAGCAAGCCCTACAGCTGTTAACATGTTTAGTTTTACCAATTTTGTCATGAGATTATATTTTTTAACATACCGAATGTACTAATTATTTTTTAATTAGATCTTTCCAGCAACTAAAAAGGCTAATCTTTTTTTCAAAACAGTTCCGCCATTCAAATCTGTGGCTTCCAAAAGCATAACATACGTTCCAATACTGGCTTTGAGGTTTTTGTCAGTTACTCCATCCCACTGTATGGTTCCTTTCGTTGATACTAATTCACTTTTAACAAGTTCTTTTATTAAGCGACCACGTTCATCGTAAATGGTAACCGTCACATAATAGTTTGGCTTATCAAAAACGTAATTAAGTTGTAAGATGTCTTCAAATCCATCTTGATCTGGAGAAAGACGAGGAACAGTAAAAGCAAAATCACCGACTTGTTTACCAGATAAAAACTGTGAATTTTCTTTTCCTGGCGTAGCAAATCCGATGTTTTCTGCCGCTGTAGTCCAATTGGAAGCAGCATCTGAATTTCCTTCTGGGTTGATCCGCTCCAAGGATTTTCCATCTAAATTATCTAGTAATTTAAAGTGAAAATCATCTGTGTAGCTTACTTTATCAATGATTTGTCCGTTCGAAATAAAGTAAACAGTACTCGAATCGTTGTTGTAATTCGGAAGAGACATTGCGTAGAACTTGCCAGGAATAGTAGCTGGATATGTGTTCTTCACAAACAGAGAATCTGATGTGAAAACTAGGTAATCCATGGGTTTTAGAATGATTGAATTTGAAATTGTTTTGAAGTTTGAAATGGTGTCGTCATCAAAATTAGCAAAAGCCGAACCTTGTAATTGTAAAAATTTATTGGTTCGATTCTTTAATTCAACAAAGTCAGACCCACCCGTTAACGGATCGTGTAGAATTTCATTGATGACAATATCCCCATTTTGTGGATATTCAGTTAGTCCAAATGTTCCAGTAACGTTGGTTTGATTCCCCCAGCAATCTGCCACATTTTCAAGGGTTAAAGAGTAAATTTGGGAAGAAATCCAGTTGTTTTGAAACACATACACAACTTGTGTACTTCCGTCTAAACTTACATTTGCACTCGTTTTTGTATTGGAAGGATCAAGATTAATTACAGCATTTACTAAACTACTTGAATCCATTCCTTCTTGAAAATTGACTTCTAAATAATTGGGAGCTAAAGCTTGTAAACTAATTAATTGTGGATTTTCTGTGTCAGGAGTATCGTCCCAAACCGCATTTTGAGTACCCGGAGTTCCTCCTGTCGGATGTGTACTTGCTTTCCAATTGGATTCTGCTGAACAAGGATGAGAAAGATTTATGCGTTCGATGGTCCAACCACCTTCTTTTTTAACATTGTCTTTGTACCATGCATCGGTAAATGATAGTTTATCTAGTTCAGTGCCATTATTATCAATCAAGCGGATATCATCCGAAGAATTGTTTAAACTGGGAAAACTAGTTACAGCCAAAGTTTGTGGGAAAGAATCAATGCCTGAACTTGGAACTAAAACCACATATTCGCCTGGATATAGCCATCGCGCTTGAAGAGTTCCTTCTGTGGAATTGTCCCCTAATTTCCATCCATTCAATTGGAAATATTTGTTGCTTTTGTTGTAAATTTCAACAAATTCAATTTCTGATAGAGCCACACGAGGACTTGGATCAGCAAAAAATTCCGTAATAATTACATCTCCTTTTACAGGTGTTTCAGCTACGAGATAAGTGAAATCTGCAATGCTAGAAACCAGTGTGTTACCAGATAAATCGGAAATATTTGTTGCTTCAACTTGATGCATGAGACCATTAGTAATTGGTGCAGAAAAAGTGAAATCAACTTGTTTTAAATTGGATTGATTTTGAACAATTGACACTACAGTTAAACTGGGTGAAAATGTATAATTGGAAGGATTTTGTGCTGATTGAGTGGTGATTGATTCATTGAAATTGAGTCTAACTTGTGTAGACGACAGAATTTCCGCATCAACTAATTGGGGAGGATTCGTATCCAAAATGATTGGACCAATGTACAAGTTGTCGAAAAAATGTTTTCCAAAGAAGCTAGCTGTCGATTGTGTAATGCTAAATCCAGTGAATCCACCCGTTGAAATACTTTGATCATTGATGGTTCCTTCTTGAACAAAGAAGTCTCCTGTACCTGTAGAATCTCTTTCTAATGACCATTCTCCCGCAGTTGATTTTTTTACTTTAATCAGAATGTTATTGTTTGATGTAATCAAAACTCCATCCGCTCCATCGATGATTTTTGTGTTTGTCGTTCCCACACGTTTGTAAAATGATATTTCATCCGTTGTTCCACCTAATCGTACGAAATATCCATTGAAGTTGGAAGTTAAATTAGCTTGAGAAGCGGTTAAATACCAATCGACATAATTGGCGCTACTGGTATTGAAATTCAATTGAATAGCAAGATCCCACTGACCTGTTGTAATTTGATTGCTAACCGTTGAGAGATAAAACGTAGAATTTGGAATTAATTTATTGGATTTTAATCGCGGATTTCCACCCGTTTGATCAATTACAAATACAGAATCATCCCCAGTCCAGGAAGGATTGGAGGAAAAATCACCATCCGAAAAGGATTCTGATGTTTGAGAAAAAACAACAAAAGGTGATAAAAATAACAAGATGTTAAATAAGTGATGCATGGTTTCAGTTTCGTGTTAGTAAAAATAGTAATTTTGATGAATCAAATTCAAAATCAATTAAAAAAATGAAAGTTGCTGTCGTTGGAGCTACGGGAATGGTAGGAAACATTATGCTGCAAGTATTGCGTGAGCAGAATTTTCCAGTAACAGATTTAATTCCAGTTGCTTCAGAAAAATCGGTTGGTCAACAAATTTCTTTTGGAGGCTTGTCGTTTTCTGTTGTTGGATTACAAACAGCGGTTGAGATGAAACCGGATGTTGCTATTTTTTCAGCAGGAGGAGAAACGTCTTTAGTTTGGGCTCCGAAATTTGCTGAAGTAGGAACGGTTGTTATCGACAATAGTTCTGCTTGGCGCATGGATCCAACCAAGAAATTAATTGTTCCAGAAATCAATGGAGATTTGTTGACGAAAGAAGATTTAATCATTGCCAATCCGAATTGTAGCACCATTCAGTTGATGTTAGCTTTAGCACCTTTGCATAAAAAATATACGGTTAAACGAGTTGTAGTGTCCACTTATCAGTCGATTACAGGAACGGGCGTAAAAGCGGTGCAGCAAATGGAGAATGAGCGCAATGGGATTTCAGGTGAAATGGCTTATTCGTATCCGATTGACAAAAATTGTATTCCTCAATGCGACTCGTTTTTAGAGAATGGCTACACGAAAGAAGAAATGAAATTGACCAATGAGACCAAGAAAATCTTAGATCCGGCGATTCGCGTAACAGCAACAGCAGTTCGAGTACCAGTAGTTGGGGGTCATTCAGAAGCGGTGAATGTAGAGTTCGAGCAGGATTTTGATTTGAATGATGTGCGTACATTGTTGCATGAAACACCAGGAATTACGCTGAAAGATGATCCTACAACAAATAATTATCCCATGCCGAAATACGCTGAAGGGAAAGACGATGTGTTTGTGGGTCGAATTCGACGCGACGAAACGCAAGAAAACACTTTAAATATGTGGGTTGTTGCAGATAATTTACGCAAAGGAGCAGCTACGAATGCTGTACAAATTGCAAAATTGTTGATTGATAAAGGAATTTTGAAAGTATAAATTTACAATTATAGAATTTGAAAGGGACGAAAAAATTGGTTTTGAGTCCCTTTTTTTGTTTAGATTATTGGTTTTTAACCATAAGTAAAAGGCACTCTTGTATTTGTTGATTAATCGTTATTTCCCACTCATCTCGGTTAGAAATGCATCTAAATTGATGGTGCTTTTTTTCGATTTTTTTAAGGTGTTTTAATGCATTAGAATAATCTTTTTTTTGTTTGTAAATCTCTACCAAATTAAGACTTAATGTGGTTTTGTGAATGCTTTTTTCAAATGTCTTTCTGTTCCACATTTTTATATTTAATGTTCTCAAATATTTTTTACTGAATTGAATAGATTCTTCTAACTTATCGGTTTGAAAGTACGCGTTTGCAAGATAAAAACTAACATGTTCTTTTTTAGCCACAAAACGACTTAATTTCTTGATTTGGAGACAAACATCTATTAAACTGTCCGTTTTATTCATGGAAAAGTAAAGATCTTTTCGTTCAATGAGCGAATCAATTTTTGTCACTTGTGTAAAACAAAAATGAGCGAAAAAAATGAAGATAAAAAGGATATATTTATTCATTGTTTTGATAGGTAATTAGATCCAAATGATAAATTTTAAGCTAAAATTATCACTATTCGTCTGTAAACTAACTTTGGGGAAAATTTCAACTAATTGTTTTAAATGTACATTGTGTATTTCGCAGTCATAAGAAAAAGAATGAGGTTGTAGTTTTTCTATTTTATCGATGCAAAAGACTGAATCTGATTGGTTGAAATAGAATTTATACACATACATATTAGAATAATTACATATACCTCCATGACAATGATCATCGAAGTAAGAAAGATAATTCAAATAAGAAAGAACCTTATTTTGCAAACAGAGAAAGTTTTCACAAATCAACGTATCTGAAGATCGGTCTTTAAACCAAAGATCTTTGTAGCCTTTTTGTATTAATGAGTCTTTTGGAATAAGTTGAATGGTTATCGTATCGGAAAAGTGTTTTCTAAATTTGATTTTATCTTGGTAAGTTTCATAATCTTTATTAGAAATGGTTAGCTTTCTTCCAAATTGCTTTTTGATCTTTACTAAATCTGAGATCGAATCAATTGTATAATGCTTTTTACTCAAAATGAAAGAAGAATCCAATTAAATTTGTTCATAGGAAAACGAGTTTACCAATTTAATCACACAGCTATTTTGTCCAAAAAGGGATGAATTGATAAAAAAAAGAGAAATAAACAAAAGGATGTGATTCATGTTGGTTCAATGGATTAATCTAATGGAAAGATACGAAAATAGTTGTTGATACTTGATTTTTCATATTCAAATTGTGAATTGGGGTGGTATATTTAGCCGATGCTTAACGGATAAGCAACCGTTATTGTCCCGTTGTACTTGACTTTTATTCAAAAAAAAGTAATTCACTCAACCCTTAATTACATCAATTAGGATTTGACACGACACAAAAAAAGCCACTTGGATAAGCAGCTTTTTTATCGAGTATTAATTTAATCTTCGTCTTCGTCTTCACCGTCATCTTCGTCGGCAACATCATAGTCGTCTTCTTCTTCATCGTCGGCCATGTCATCGTCTTCTTCACCTTTAACAGCATCAAATTTCGTCAAATCATCTTCGAAATCATCTTCATCGTCATCAGCAACAACTGGTTTTGCGACCATACGGTTTAATTTCACCAAGTAAATCACTTCTTCTGTTTCCCACAGTAAAGCATCTAGGGTTTCCCCAGTTGGTGTCTTTATTTGTGTCATTCCGCTGCTAAACCCGTCAGGAAATGCTTGTAACAACTCGCGTTTTTGTTCAACACTCAGTTTGTCATAACTAACAATGGCACGTTTTTTTGACATAGTCTTTTATATTTCTAAATTATGAATTCGATGAATGGGTAATACCGTATTTTGTTTCAAAACTATGGAATTGTCTGTAACCGCCCAAATAGTTGTATTCACAACTTTTTTTCCTTGGTCGTCTGAAAAGAATATTTTGACTTTTACATGTTCTAAATTTCCAAGCGCAATCGCTTTATCTAAAGCAAACTGACGAATTTTTCGATCACTTTCTTTCGTTAAAACTTCTTCTGAAGGGAAATGTAAGTTTCCAATCTCCTCTTTTTCGATTAATTCAAATTCAGGGGTGTCCATAGATGTATTTTTGGCAAAAATAAAGGAAAAGCTTAATTGTTTTCAAAATTATCGGAAAATCTGAATTAATTTTTGTGAAAAAAAAACGGCCTCTTAGTCAAGAAGCCATTTTGAATTAAAATATAAGTAATATGTAGTTTTTGTACAAGTTTAAAAAAATCAGGTCTCTAACTTCACTCTGAGCTATGCTCGTTCTAGAAAAGAAAGGACAAAAAAAAGAACTATTATACTCTTAAATCAAACTAGAAAATGAAAACTGCCTCTCCAATGCAGTTGTAAATCCAATCGATTCAAAGAACATAAGATTCATCAAAAACCTGATTCTATCTCCTTATTTCTTAGACAAATGTAGGTGTATTTCTCAGTCATTATTCGACGAATGAACATTTTCAATCGTTGGATGAATATTTAACTACATTGATTGAATTCGACTCCAAATTTCTAGTCGATTTGTATGAACAAGTCTATTTTTTATAAATTTTCTAAAATTTTAAAGAACAAATCGCGTTTAGCAGGGCTCAATGGAACTTCTGAACCGTCTTTCATAACGACAGATCCACCATTGCCTTTGTCATATCGATCCACGTAATCTAAGTTGATTAAATGGGATTGTTGTACCCGCAAAAAATTGTGGCTGGAAAGTAGGGTTTCATAATCTTTCAGTGTTTTTGATACCAAGATTTTTTTCCCTTCAGTTAAGAAAAAAGATGTATAATTGCGATCCGCTTCGCAACGAATGATTTTATCTAAGTCGACCACATGCACACTTTCTTGTGTCTTTAAAACCAAACGTCTTTTTTGAGATGGTTGAATATTCGTTTGCAACGCGTCGTATTGACTGTCTTCTTTTTTGTGAAGTTTACTTTCAACAGCTCTTTCCAATGCAGAGCGAAGTTCATCAGCATCCACGGGTTTTAGGATATAATCAAGCGCACTGAATTTAATTGCTTTGATTGCAAATTCTTCGTGAGCGGTGATAAAAATAACTTCAAAGTTTTTCTTAGGAACCATTTTAAGTAAGTCAAAACCGGTACCGTCAGGCATTTGAATGTCCAAAAACACAAGATCCGGTTGCAGGCTTTCAATTGCAGCAATACCCGATGCTACATTTTCTCCAATGGGGTGTGTTTCTATATTCATGTCGAATGATTCGATCATTTTCGCAATTAATTCGCGTGTTCTTTTCTCGTCATCAATGATAAGTGCCTTCATAGCTATTCGTTTTGATTGTTCGTTTGGATACGATACGGTATCGAAATTAATACTTTTGTTCCAGTTTCTTCTAATTTATTGTAATCTTCTATTTCCATGTTACCTTCCGAGCGGTATTTTTTGTTCAAATTTTCAATTCGATCTCGGGTAATTTTCATGGCCATGCTCTTGTGCGCTGAACTTTTCTTGTTTTGAGCGGATCCTTTACGACCAATTCCGTTGTCTTCCACAATGATAAACATCATGTCCTCCTTCTTCTTGAAATGAACATGAATAAAACCGTCTTCACGTAGGTGTAATTGACCATGTTCAATGGCATTTTCAATGAAAGGTTGCGTGATCATTGGTGGAATAATTGCACCTTCCTCCATTAATTGATCATCAACAAGAAGTTTGTATTCAAATCGATCTTCAAATCGAAGTTTTTGGATACTCAAATATTTATCTAAGATATCAATTTCAACTTCCATGGGGATAAATTCTTTGGATGAATTTTCCAAGATTAAGCGCATCAGTTTGGAAAAAGCCACCAAGAATTTGGTCGAATTTTTGGTGTCGTTATCATAGATGTAACTCTGAATCACAGACATGGCATTGAACACAAAGTGAGGATTCATTTGTGCACGAAGCAAGGTTTGATTCATTTCAGCTTCTTTTTGTTGTTGGCGAATTTTCGTTTGATTCCATCGGTAGAAATAGATAATTCCACCTAAAATCAACACGATAGCAAAGCCTAAAATGATGTAAGCTTGAAAATTATTTTTTAACTGAATGTTTTCTAATTGGGTGGAAGTCAATTCTTTTTCCTGACGTTGTCGTTCAATGGAATCAGCTTGCATTGATATGAGTTGTTCACGTTGTTCGGAACGATACAATTCACTTAATTCAGCAATTTTAGCGCTTGCTTCACTCGTTTTAGCGCTATCCGAGTAGTCGGTATACAACTTGAGATAACGATACGCTTCTGGTTTTTTGCCTAAGCGATCATAAACTTCCGAAATCGATTTGTAAACATCATAAACAGCACCTTTAAACCCAAATTGCGATCTAATTTCGAGTGAGCGGTTTAGATAAGTCAATGCATTGTTGAGTTT
>CAYRMV010000091.1:0-13854 GCA_964425255.1 uncultured Flavobacteriales bacterium | reverse complement strand
GCTCTACCAACTGAGCTATTCTCGCAATTTATTTCAATTAACTTTACCTCGATTGGTGAAAGCGGTTGCAAAGATAGTTCTTTTTTTGATTTTTGAAATTAATAAAACGTAATTTTTTTGATTTTTTTTTCTTCTTTTAAGAAGTAATCTGAAAATCAGTCTTTTTTAACAGTTACGAATCCTTGTTTTACGTCTTTTTTTCCCTCTGGAGTTGTGAAAAATACTCGGTAAAACAAAACATCATCATTGATCGTTGTTTCAGGTTTCCACAAAATAATCGGATTCGAACTTTCAACAAGTGTGTTTCCCCATCGATTGACTAACATCCATTCGTTTATTGTTACATTTGACACAGCGACAGGCTCAAAAAAGTCGTTGATTAAATCTCCATTCGGTGTAATTACATTGGGCATTTCCAGTTCCCAATCACATGAAATTACATTCAAAATCAAATCATCCGAATCGAAACAAGTACCATTATTCCCTACAACGGTCAAATTTACAATTCCAGCGTTTAAATTTACGTTTGTTCCATTGTTTTGTCCATTTGACCAAACGTAGTTTTGCGCACCACTTGCTTGTAAGGTGTAATTTTGTCCTTCACAAATTAGTGTGTCATTTCCTGCAAAAACAGATACTAAGGTAATGGTAACTTCTACTTGATCGGTTGCTGAACAACCATTTGATGTACCAGTAACTGTGTATATTTCAGAATTGGTAGGGATAAAGGATGTTCCATTTTGAATTCCTCCAGTCCAACTGTAAGATGTAGCCGTACCTGTCGCTGTCAAGGTAACACTTTCACCTGAACATACCAATACATCTGTTCCAGCATTAACCGTTGGAATTTGGTTTACAGTTACCAAAACCTGATCCGTATTTGTACAGCCATTTGCATCTGTTCCAGTAACCGTATAGTTTGCCGTTGATGTGGGTGAAAATGGAATACCATTGATCACGTTGTTGTTCCACGAATAAGATGTTGCACCTGTAGCAGTTAAAGTTACTTGTAGTCCATCGCAAATTGCCATATCTGAACCAGCATTGATTATCGGAATTGGATTAACTGAAATAGATACTACATCACTCGTTGTACATCCATTAATGGTTGCTGTTGCTGTATAATTAGTAGATTGATTTGGTGTTACTTGGAAATTGTTTCCTTGTCCTAAACCTTGATTCCATGACACTGTTCCATTACTTGTTGCTTGCAACGAAACGGATTCACCTAAACAGATAATTTCGTCAGAAGATACTGAAAGTGTTGGATTTGCTTGTACTGTCACGACAATGTTTTGAGTTGCCTGACATCCACCTGAATTAGCAGAAACGGTGTAGGTTGTAGTTTGGCTGGGACTAACCGTAAATTGATTACCAGTTCCAAGACCTTGATTCCAAGTCAATGTTCCTGGACCATTTGCTGAAATTTGAGTGCTTTCACCTTCACAAATAGTAATATTTCCACTGGTGGTTAAGTTGATTCCTGTACCAGACTGAATTTGGATGATTTCAGTAACTGAGCAACCACCTGCATCTGTTACTGTCACTGTATAACTACCTTGGCATAAATTGGATAATTGATTTCCAGTTGATCCGTTAGACCACGATGGTGTACCATAAGGTGTAACCCCTCCTGAAATAACAATTGAAATCGATCCGTCACAGGAAGCATTACAACTTTCGTCTGTATTTGTTGGTGTGATAGTAAGTGGAGTAGAGCAATTCAAATTTAAACTGGAAACATAGGTTTCATTTTGTGTTGAATTAAAGGCCCCCGGTGTTTCATTTGTCGTTGCATTTGCGCTTGCCCAGTTTGCTTGCAAGGAAAAATTATCATTCACATTGTTTAAACAAGAAAAAACTAACCCACCACCTGCACCAGCGAAATAAATAATGGCGTTTGTATTTAAGTTAGATCCATAGCTAATTCCATGAACAGGAACTGTGGTATTGGTTGGTGCATAAATTTGCATGGCATCTGATGAATTGGCAAGTCCAATATTGTTCCAATTTCCTCCTGCAACCCAACCTGTTGTTGCGTATTGGGAATTGCCGATAGCTGGTTGTGAATCGTGTCTTTCAAACAATGTCGATGAAATAGGAATAACAAGTTTACAGTTTTGATCTGTGGATGAGTTGTCGTTTGGAGGCAAATTAGAACCCATATCAGCATCATTGTAGATGAGAATGATTGTTCCTGGATTGACACACTCCCAAAAAGGAATGTTAGCAAAACGAATAGCACCTGTTGCAATACCGTTACCAGAGGTTGGGCCACCACTGAAATAACCGTTGTTGTCATCCACAATCCAACCTCTTAAATCTAAGCATGTTGGAGTTTGATTACAGCTTGTCAGAGGTGTGCCAATGACAACGAGCTCAACGTATTCCTCTGAACCTGTAGTACCATTAGAAACTTCATTGATACGAAGAGACTGGGCTGATAAGGAAGATAAGATGGAGAAAGATAACGCGAATAAAAAAATAATTTTCTTCACGAGAAATGTATAATAGTTATTTCAAAATGAAATGGTTTCGGCACAAGGGCTTCAAGGATATCATCTCATTTTTTTGCAAAGTAACAACATTTAATTTGTTTACCCAAATATCGCTTTTTATGTTTTTGTTAAGATTTTTCACTTCTAATTTCAAATTTTGTTTATTGTGTAAAATGTTGATTATCAAATTTAAAAACGGTTTTAAACGTTTATATTCATTTTACAAACGAATACAAATGATTAATAACCGAAACAAATTTGGAAAGGAAATCAACTTTGCAATGTCGAAACAAACAAACGACACTAGTTCACAAATTAATTTTTAAACATTTAACACTTAGACGTATGAGTACTGCAAAAAACAGAGTGACATTGATTGGGCGATTAGGTATGACGCCAGAATTACAAACAGTTGGGAATGGATATCAGTTGGCGCGATTTTCACTTGCAACCAACGAGCGATCAAAGACAAAATCAGGTGAGTACAAAACGCAAACCGAATGGCACACGATTGTTGTGTGGGGTAAGCTGGCGGAAAATGCAGCAAAGATCTTGCAAAAAGGAAACGAAGTTGTTGTAAATGGCCGTTTGAAATACAACGATTACAAAAACAAGTCAGGTGACAAAATTGTAAGAGCGGAAGTTGAAATCTCCGATTTTGAATTGCTTTCAGTTCGAAGCAAAGAAAAACAAGAAAATGAAACGAGTGCAAATTAATAAACTAGCGACTATGAATCACGTAAATTTAATCGGAACAATGGTTTCCGCACCGAGATTGATCGAATTGGAAAACGGCAAAAAAACAGTTCAGTTTTCTTTAGCAACGCAAGAACCTTATTTGGATGAAAATGGCAAAACAAAAATCCGAAAGCAATGGCATCGCATTTCTGCATGGGGAACTTACGGAACATTAATCACCGAATTGGGTGAAAAAGGTCTGCGCTTGGCAATAGAGGGTCGTTTGGTTTCCAAATTTTACCAAACAGCGAGTGGTCAACGAACAATGATCAGTGAAGTAGAAGTAAATGATATGGTTTTAATTTAATCTAATATACCATGAGAAATCAAGTAACATTAATCGGAAATATTGGCAAATCAGTAGAAGTGACCAATTTTGAAAATGGTGGAAAAGTAGCTCGTTTTACTGTAGCCACTAATTCTACTGCAAAAGGGCAAACCCAAACTCAATGGCATAAATTGTTTGCTTGGGGAAATTTAGCTCAGTTTATCGAGAATTTCGGGGCAGCTGGAAAGAAAATAGCTGTTTCAGGAAAATTAGTAAATCGGACGTATGTCACAAAATCAGGTAAACCACAAAAAGTGACTGAAATTGAAGTTCGAAGTATTATTGGTTTATAACTCTCTTCATCTTGAACCTTCCTACCAAGTTTGGTATAAACACATATGTTAGTTAGTCGAAAAAGAGGATGTCTGTGACAGGATGTCCTCTTTTTTATTTTGTTCAAGTCAAATATTAAATATTAGTGGTGATACAAAGATTTCTAATTGTATATAAATCCAATGTTAATTTCATTCCAATAAATTGTTGTTTTTACAGGTGAAATTGGTTCATTTTTATCTTTTTATTAAATGATTAATTACTTGGAAATGAATGAAAAATAGTGCTGTATCTTTGCGGAGAATTTGAAAGTAAACAAAAAATTACATGGCGCGCTGTAACAATTTAACTGCTTTCAGGTCATACATAAAAACAAAATCAAATAACATGAAAAAAGTAGTAACATTTGTTTTAATTGCCACATTATCAATTGGTAGTTCTTTTGCATCAACTGGACTTGGGGACAAAAAAGAAGGGAAAAAAGATTCAGCAGAAGTTGTAAAAACGGAAAGTGTATTTCAAACAAGTTTTGACCAAGTAAACAAACAGGTTGAAGTTGTTTTTTCAGGAATTCAAGATCCAACAGCGATTGTTTCATTAACCAATCAAAGAGGGACTTCTATTCAGAGTACAGTAGTGAAAAACGAATCAGATATCTTGACGTTTGATGCAACTCAATTGAAAGCTGGAATTTACAATGTCATGTTGATTACGGATCAAGAAATCAGAATCAAACGTGTTGTGATCGAGTAAGATCTTGTGGGTATTTTCGAGAAAAATACTGCCGCTTTAGGCGAAACCAATTTACGACCACTAAACACGAAATAATTTCTTTTAACAATTTCTTGTAACGAATGTTGAAAAACATACTTATTCTTGTAGTTTAAAACCAACGGAATGAGGATATTTTTGACGCTAATTACGATTTGTTTTTTTCAATTTGTTTCTTTTTCACAAAACATGCGCATTGCAGGACATGTGGTAGATACAAACACACAAGTAGACAAACCCTTACCCAATGCACTAGCCATGTTAATTCGAATCAAAGATTCTGTTTTGGTCGATTTTAAAAGAACGGATCAAAATGGGGATTTTCTCTTCGATAAAACACCAATTGATACCATGCAATTATTAATTTCTCATCCAAGATTTGGAGAGCAATCCTATTACTTGTTTGGATCTACTGAAAATAATGACATCAATATACCAAGAGTTATCATTCCGCCTGTAAGTAAAGAATTTCAAGAAGTAGTTATTTTTGCTTACCGCGACCCAATTTATTACAAAGGAGATACATTGATTTATGTAGCAGATTCTTTTAAAACGAAAGAAAATGCTGTTGTTGAAGATCTCCTTAAAAAATTACCGGGTATCCAAGTTGCTTCTGATGGGTCGATAAAATCACAAGGGAAAACCATTTCGCAGGTACTTGTTGACGGAGATGAATTTTTCGGTGCTGATGCAACCATAGCAACTAAAAATCTAGCAGCTAGTGGGGTTGAATCCGTGAAGGTGTACGAGAAAAAAGACGAAAATGCATCTGAAGGCGAAGAAACAATTCAAGTCCTCGATTTGACTCTCAAAGACGAAGCCAAGAAAGGGTATTTTGGGAAAGTTTCTGCCGCCAGTGATTTTAATCGCTTTTATGAAGGTGAATTACTGGCCAATCGATTCAACAAAAAACAAAAAATTTCCGTTTTCACGTTGGTTTCCAATACGCCAAGAAGTAGTTTACAATGGCAAGATGCCTACAAGTTTGGTATTGAAACGGGTTGGGGATACGATGAAGAAAACGATAGTTGGATGCGAAATTCCTCCGATTTAAGCGGGACTGGGGTTCCTCAAACTCTCAAATCAGGAGTTTATTTTACTGATCAAATAACCAAAAAATTAAATTTAACTGCCAATTATACTTACACGAACAGTTCATTAACTGCTACTGAACGCAGTAGAACTGAGTTTTTCTTGTCAGACACTTCGTACGTAACGGATGAAAATTCGACACTCAACAAAAAACAAGAGAGTCACGTAATCAATATGCGATTAGAATATGCGATTGATTCGCTAACAACTTTGGAAATTGAACCAAAATTTACCAATCGAACAAACAGCGATGATGAATTGAAAGAAACACGATTTGTAGATGAAAATCAATTCGTTTCGAGACAAACCTTGGTTCAAAATAATTCAATTCAAAGCGGAGATGATTTTAGTACACGTGTTTCATTGGTTAAGAAATTCAAGAAAAAAGATCGTCGTTTATTGGTGAACTACCGCTATGCATTGAATTTGAATTCACAAACGGGGAATTTACTCTCACAAGATCAAAATTTTATAAATGCGATGTTTAATGATACGATAGATCAGTTAAAAGATAATTCAAATGGATCTTCGACACATCGAGCAATGGTCTCCTTTTTGGAACCAATTACCTTAAAGTGGAAAGCAGAATTGGAATATGAATTTAATCGAAATGATAACAACCAAGATAAATTAACTTTCAACAGAACAGCAACTGGTTATGATAATCCGGATTTGAATTTGACAAACCGTTTTACAACGGATAGGATGCAACATTTGGTCGGTGGACAACTTATTTATGAATACAAAAAACATCGAATTTCTTCTGGAGTCAAAGTGCGTAATGTGATGCTTGAGAATGTCAATTTATTGACAGGAGCAATCATTCCGCAAAATGTAACGAATGTGTTACCTAGAGCAATGTACACATATAAAATTACTCAAAATAATCGCTTGACTTTTCGTTACAACACTTCGTCATCGATTCCTTCTGTGAGTCAGTTACAACCTGTACCTGATAACTCTAATCCAAATAGAATTGTGGAAGGTAATCCAGATTTAAAACCGAATTTCACGCATCGATTTAAAGCAGGATTTAATATGTACAAACCTGTTACAGGAAGATACGTTTATGCTGATTTATCTGCTAGTACAACTCAAAATGCGTTTGCAAATGAAACTGCGTTTGATAATTTTGGGCGCCAAGTTTCTAAAACGGTCAATGTCGATGGAAATTTTTCATCTAATTTATATGTTGGTGCTGGATTCCCTGTTTTTAAACAAGTGATCACTTTAAGTCCCAAATTGAATGTTGGTTACTCGGAACAAAAAAACATCATTAATTCTGTAACGAATAACACGGTAAATCAATTTTTGGGTGGAGGACTTGGAATTAATTTCGAAACAGATTCACTCGAATTTTATATTGGTTCCGATTTTTCTTATTATAGTCCAAAAAGCACAATCAGCACAGCGAGTAGTTTACCTTATACAACGCAGACTTTCGATGCATTTTTTAGATGGACATTGCCATTCCGAATCTTTGTTGAGTCAGATGCCAAATACACCATCAATTCCAGACGTGCGGAAGGATATGATATCAACTTTTTAATTTGGAACGCCTCCGTTAATCGGGTGTTTTTGAAAAGAGAAAATTTGATCCTCGGAATTCATGCGTATGATATTTTAAACCAAAACATCAGTGCACAACGTTTTGTGGAAGCCAATTTTATAACAGATCAACAAACGAATATTATTGCACGCTATTTTCTAGCAAAATTGACATATAAGTTTAATAGTACGAAAGCAAAAGAAACAAACGATGAATTATTCTAAAAGTATTTTATTTGCCTTCTCCCTCTTTGTTTGCGGAGGAATGTTCGCTCAGATTTCGTTTGGAAAAATTACCTATGAACGTAAATCAAATTTATTTAAACGCTTCAAAGACGAACAGACACAACGTTGGATTGGAGAAAAAAATAAAACCAAAATAGATCAATTTGAACTAGTTTTCAATGATACTATGTCTGTTTTTAAACCCATGGAAATGGAATTCAGAGACGAATTATCTTGGGCAACGAATAAAAATTCGGTACAACAAAATTTTCAAACAGGTGAACGTATTTCCATTTATTCTGTTTGGGGTGAAGGCGTTTATGTAAAAGATTCAATCAAACATAGAACTTGGAAAATAACCGATAGTAAACGCAAAATTTGTGGTTATGATTGCCGGAAAGCAATTTGGGAACCCAACGATTCAACACGGATTTATGCTTGGTTTTCGGAAGAAATCATGCCTTCTGTTGGTCCAGAAACCTTTACAGATTTACCGGGTGCCATTTTAGGTTTAGCAACTGAGGATGGTGGAGTAATTTATTTTGCTAAAAAAGTAGAAGTTGTAAAGCCTGATTTATCTAAGGAACAAATAAAACTTGGGAAAAATAAAGCAGTTTCTGAACTAGAAACAAAAGAAAAATTGGCCAAGCAATTCGGATCAAGACCAGAGGCAAAATGGTTTTTAGAAGATTTGTTTCTGTGGTGATCTACTTTTTGCGCCCAGTAAAATGTTCCATGGTTTTGTAAATCCCGAACACATGACGCATGACCCAATCGAAAATACGCGTCGAGAAAATCCCTTGACTTAAACGGGTTAAATGATATATAAATCCGGGAATAGTGACAAAATTCTTCCGCTTTGAGATGGATTTAAAAATCTTTAGCGCAACATGTTCAGGGTCTTGAATTGGAATTAATTTTGATTTCACTCCATCAAACATTCCGGTGTTGATGTAATAGGGCATAATGGTTGTCACTGAAATATTTTTTTTCAGTTCAATCATTTCTAATCGCAAACTGTCAGACCATCCTGATAATGACCATTTACTAGCGGCATAAACAGACATTTTCGGATTAGAGATCAATCCAGCGGAGGAGGCAATATTGCAGATGTATCCATCGTTTTTCTTTATCATTCCATTCAAAAATGCATGGGTTATAAACATGGGAGCATACGCATTGATTTCCATCGTTTTTTCAATGTCAGCCTGTGTATGCTCATGGAAAAATTTACCGACAATAATACCTGCATTGTTGATTAAAACATCAACGATTCCTATTTTTTCTTCTACAAGTTTTGCCGTTTCGATAATTTCGCTTTTTTGGGAAATATCAACTTGAAAACAGTGTATAGAACCCAAATGACTCAACTCGTTTTTGGTTTTTTCCATCATTTCTGTGTTGATGTCCCAAATTATGACAGTTGATTTAGATTCAAGAAATAAACGACAAAGGATTTTACCAATTCCAGATGCGCCTCCAGTGATTAAAACAGTTTTATTTTCAAATGGATTCATGGTTTCTTTTTTAATCGATGATTTCTAGTTTGGCAAATTTCATCAATAAGGTTTTACTTCCTTCTTGAGGGAAAAAGATCGTTGCTTTTCTGTCGTTTCCATCTCCTTCAATTTTGATTACTTTCCCTTTTCCAAAACGTTCATGCATGACGTTGTAACCAACTTTTAAATCCATCGTGTTTTGGATGGGGTTAGAGGATGTTTTAGAATTTGAAACTTCCGAAAGAGAACGCAAATTGCGCGGTGCACTTGCCATGCGATTTAATCCCCCTGTGAAAACTTGTTCTTGCGAAGTTCGAGGGCCACTGCTCAATGATCTACCACCTACACGGTCTCCGTATGGATTTTCCATAGAAATGTATTGTTTGTCAATTTCAGATATGAAGCGACTTGGTTCCGAACTTTGTAAATTGCCAAAAACAAAACGGGAGGCAGCATATGAGATTGTACATGTTTTTTCTGCACGAGTAATGGCAACATAAAATAAGCGGCGTTCTTCTTCCAGTTCACTTCGTGTGTTTAATACCATTTGGGAAGGGAACAAGTTTTCTTCTAATCCAACCAGATAAACGTGCGGAAATTCAAGTCCTTTGGAGGAGTGAATGGTCATCATCGTAATTTTGTTCTTGTCTTCATCTTTGTCTTGGTCGGCATCGGTTAACAATGCTACATCCATTAAAAACTCAGGAAGTGTTTTTAAATCATCTTCGTTACTTTCTCTCGAAAATGCTTTGATCCCGGCAAGTAATTCTTCGATGTTTTGGTAGCGTTCCACTTCTTCCGGCCCTTTGTCTTTCTCCGCATATAAATCTTTCAATACTCCCGAAGATTTGGCGATGTGGTGTGCCATTTCATAAGCAGGAAGTCGACCAAGCTGAGCCGAAAAACTGAGTATCATTGTTACGAAATCTGAAATTCGTTGTTTCGTTGGACCGTTAAGACTGACAGGGTATTGTCCAAAATTAGATATTACGTCCCAAACACTAACTCCATATTGATTGGCTGCGATAATTATATTTTCGATGGATGTTTTTCCAATTCCTCTTTTTGGATAGTTGATCACTCTTTTTAATGCCTCTTCATCCTTGTTGTTGGCAGAAAGTCGGAAATATGCTAACAAATCTTTGATTTCTTTGCGCTGATAGAACGAAAGACCACCATAGATTTTGTAGGGCATGTTCAGTTTTCTCAAAGCTTCTTCGAAAGCGCGAGATTGTCTGTTAGTTCGATATAAGATAGCAAAATCTTGATAGGATAATCCTTCCGCTTGTTTGGTATCGTAGATTCGATTGGCGATTACTTTACCTTCTTCGTTGTCAGTTAAAGTGCGTATTACCTTGATTGGACTACCTTGTATATTATCTGTCCAAACATTTTTTTGAATTTGATCTTGATTTCGTGCAATAACACTGTTTGCTGCTTCAACAATATTTTTGGTAGAGCGATAATTTTGTTCGAGTTTGAACATTTCAAAATCAGGATAGTCGCGTTTGAAATTCAAAATGTTTTGAATATTGGCTCCTCGGAAAGAATAAATGGATTGTGCATCATCACCAACCACACAAATATTCTCATAAACAGCAGCTAGTTTTTTGACAATTAAATATTGTGCATAGTTCGTATCCTGGTACTCATCTACTAATATGTAGCGAAATTTGTGTTGATAAAACTGCAATACATCAATGTGGTCTCGCAGTAGTACATTTGTTTGATAAAGTAAATCATCAAAGTCCATCGCTCCTGCTTTTTGACAGCGATTTGCATAAATTTGAAAAATGCGAGCAAGCTCTGGTCTTCGACTCAAATTATCTTCAGCAATAATTTCATTGTTTTGAGCATAAGCTTCTGGTGAAATCAAATTGTTTTTTGCAGTTGATATGCGACCTAAAACCATGCTTGGTTTGTACGTTTTATCATCCAGATTTAATTCTTTGATGATGTCTTTAATCAGACTTTTCGAGTCTTGCGTATCGTAAATCGTGAAGTTTTGTGGATAACCTAAACGGTCAGCATTGAATCGAAGAATGCGTGAAAAGACTGAGTGAAAAGTACCCATTGTAATGTTTTTTGCTTCTCCATCACCAACAATAGAACTGATACGCTGCGTCATTTCTTTGGCTGCTTTGTTCGTAAAAGTCAATGCTAATATGTTAAATGGATCAATTCCCATTTTCATCATGTGCGCAATGCGAAAAGTCAAAACGCGTGTTTTTCCTGATCCTGCACCTGCAATTACCATGGTAGGTCCTTCAAAGTGTTCTACTGCCGCACGTTGGCTCTCGTTTAGTCCATCTAAATAATCCATAAACACAAAGGTAAGGAAAGGTGTCGTAAGTTTTTTTATTGAAAATGATTAAATTGAATCTTTTTTTCAACCATTTCTATTTTTCTCTGATTAAATCAAATTTTACAACTTTCGTTCATTGGGTTTACTTAAAATCAATCGAAGTGTAGATCCATTTGTGAAATAATGCCAAACCCAGTTGATCAGAATAATTAATTTATTTCGAACGGGAAGAATCAGCATTAAATGTAAAAACATCCAAACCAACCAAGCAAAGAAACCTGAGAATTTCCATTTCGGTAAATCTACAACTGCTTTATTTTTTCCAATTGTTGCCATCGATCCAAGGTCTTTATATTCGTATTCTTTCCAAGATGATTGATTATCGCCGCGTAAGAAGTTTTTTGCTAAATTTTTACCTTGGTTAACAGCAACGTTTGCCAATTGAGGATGTCCTTGAGGATAAATTGGTGTTTCCATGTAAGCGATGTCGCCAATGGCATAGATGTTTTCGTAGCCGTCCACTTGATTGAATCGGTTTACTTTCATGCGATTTCCTCGAACATAAGTAGCATTTTCCAATCCTTTTATTTGATTTCCTGTAACACCAGCCGCCCAAATCAAATTTCTTGTTTTGATTGTTTCGCCAGAACTCAGCGTTGCAACATGACCATCATAGTTTTGTACGACTGTGTTCGTATAGATTTTAACGCCTAATTTTTCTAAGTATTCCCGAGATTTTTTTCGGGCATTATCACTCATTGCATTTAAAGTGTTAGGACTTCCTTCTACTAAAATGACATTCAATTTGCTAAAATCAAAAAAGGTGAAATCTTTCGGTAAAATTTTGGATTTCATTTCAGCAAAAGAACCGGATAGTTCCACTCCTGTTGGACCACCTCCTACGATGACAATGTTTAGATATTCTTCTCGCTCTTCTTCGCTTTTAGAAAGCACTGTTTCAAAATTAGCCAAGATGTGATTTCGAATTTGAATCGCTTCCTGAGTAGATTTTAATGTAAGCGCATGTTTTTCTATTTCTGAATTATTGAAGAAGTTGGTTTTACATCCAATAGCGATTACAAGTTCATCATAAGGAAAGCTACAAGAATCGGTAATAACTGTTTTGTTTTCTGTATCGATTCGTTCAACCGTTGCCATTCTGTACTGCATGTTTTTAGTGCCCTGATACATACTTCTAAATGGAAACGAAATGCTACTAGGTTCGAGCATTGAACAGGCTACCTGGTAAAACAAAGGTTGAAATTGATGGTGGTTTTGCTTGTCGATTAATAACAACTCGACATCTTTGTTTCGCAATTGTTGTGCCATCTCCATGCCAGCAAATCCTCCGCCGATAAGCACAATTTTTTTCTTTTTATTTGTTCCCATATTAAAATTATTAGTGGGAATTGTTTGGGTATTTTTAGCTTTTCAAATGTACACTTTTAATATTCGATTTTGTGTTCCTTTTGCAGATTTTAACATTTGTGTTTTTTATTAGCTAGAATTTTATAATTTGTGTCAAACCTGATAAATTGTAAGAAGGATAATTAATCGTTCAAAAAGGTATAATCATCGTTCAAAAAAGCGGTAAAAACTTTTTTGCACAAAAAAAATAAATAAAAGTGCTTAACTGATTGGTTTTTAAAATTTATTACATATATTTGCACCCCCAAAAGTGTATTTGGGAGCATTATTTATTTATAAAAGTTAAGTATTCATATGCCAACTATTCAACAATTAGTTCGCAAAGGACGTACGGCAGTAGTTAAGAAAAGCAAGTCAGCTGCTCTTGATTCATGTCCGCAACGCAAAGGGGTATGTGTAAGGGTTTACACCACTACTCCTAAAAAGCCGAACTCAGCTATGCGTAAGGTAGCAAGGGTTCGTCTCACTAATGGTAAGGAAGTCAATGCTTACATCGGTGGAGAAGGTCACAACTTGCAAGAGCACTCTTTGGTGCTTGTACGTGGTGGAAGGGTGAAAGATCTTCCAGGGGTTCGTTACCACATCGTACGAGGAGCAGAGGATACTGCGGGTGTAGAAGGAAGAACTCAGCGCCGATCAAAGTATGGTACTAAGAGACCAAAAGTGAAAAAATAATTTAAAGCTTTCTAGCAATGAGAAGAAGAAAAGCCAAAAAACTCACCATTCTCCCGGATCCAAAGTTTAACGATGTTCAAGTAACAAAATTCGTTAACAACTTGATGTATGACGGGAAGAAGAACTTAGCGTTCAAAATTTTCTATGATGCATTAGCAATCGTAGATACAAAAGTAGAAGAAACTACTGGTTTAGAAGTGTGGAAAAAAGCGTTGGAAAACGTTACTCCTTCCGTTGAGGTTCGTTCTCGCCGTGTAGGTGGAGCAACTTTCCAGATCCCTACTCCAGTTCGTGAAGATCGTAAAAATTCACTTGCAATGAAATGGTTAATCGGTTATGCTCGTAAGCGTAATGAGAAATCAATGGCAGGAAAATTAGCGTCTGAAATTATCGCTGCTTCCAAAGAAGAAGGTGCTGCTTACAAAAAGAAAGAAGATACTTTACGTATGGCGGAAGCAAACAAAGCATTCTCAC
>CAYRMV010000090.1:0-14015 GCA_964425255.1 uncultured Flavobacteriales bacterium | reverse complement strand
TTGCTCTCTTTGGTGGCGATGAGTCTTGCCTCGTGTCAAGATGAAACCACAAAAAGTCAAACCAGATCATCCCAAATAAAAACAACTTCAAGTTCAAGTACAACGGAAGAGGTAGAAAATTTTGCGCTCGGTAAAATAGTGAAACAACCGAACGAAAAAGATAGCACTTCCAAAAAGCAAATAAATAAAAAATCAATCGGATTTATCCCACCTGTTGTGATCGAACCCGATCCGGATCCGGATCCAGGATACATCCGCGAGCCATATTATTTAGGCGAACCGGTTGCTCCTCCTATGCCTGAGCCTGTTGCTCCACCTTCCACTCCAGTAATACACACCATTGTTGACGTGATGCCCGAATTTCCCGGAGGAATGGCTGCCATGCAAGAATTCATTAAGAAAAACATCGTTTATCCTGAAACGGAAAAAGAAATCGGGTTGGAAGGGAAAGTCTATTTGCGCTTTACAGTTCTCGAGGATGGAACCTTGACCGATATCAAAGAATTAAGAGGAATAAACGGAGCTCCCGGTTTGACTAAAGAAGCCATTCGTGTCATTAAAAAGATGCCTAAATGGACTCCAGGAATGAATAACAATCAAAAAGTAAAAACACAAATGAACATTCCAGTTGTATTCCGTTTGGACTAAAACAAAGACAAGCTCAACTGAAATTCAAGTAAATTAAGTTGGTTGGATGCTTGACGAAATACAGGTTGAACATGATAAACGCAACCAACTGCCCAATTTCGAATTCCAACTCGGGCTATCACAGCTGCATGCAAAGGCGTGTAATCGGTGTACCCTTTAGTGCTTGCTATCGTTGACATACCGTTGGAATCTTCTGAAAAAACTGTGCGCATTTTGGCTCCAAATTGCCAACCCACTTGCCCTCCGAAATGAAATTTTACGTGTTTCCACCCCTTGGAACGTACACGCAATTCAATCGGAACAAACACATGATGGCTTCGGAAAGTAGCCTTTTCTACATTGCTGACATTTTGATTGGTAAACGACTGAAAATCGGTTTTTTCGTTCAGGTGAAGAAATGAACCTTCCAAACGCGATTGCTGAAAAGCATAACCCAATCCTATTCCAAAGGAAACGGTGTTGTGTTTCGTTAACGGAATTTCTGGCACCCATTGCGTATGAAAACCCAACGAACCCATCGGATTTCCACTCATCACTTTCTCCTTACCAAGTAAATGATTGTATTGAATTCCCACCATCAAGCGATCATATTTGCGCACTTTTTCTGGCTTTGCAGGTCCTAATCCCGTGTTAAACCACATAAATCCGGGACGAAAACGCGAAATCAACGTGTCTTCATAAGCCGATTCTTGACCGAAAGAAGCAAATGAAATAAGAAAAAGGAGAATAGAAAGTTTATGCATGTTTGTTTCGATTTTGTTCCCAACGCCAAGCATCTGATAGTGCATCTGAAACTGTTTTTTTAGCTTTCCAATGCAACAGTTCAGCTGCTTTACCCACTTCTGCGAAAATTTGAGGCACATCTCCCGGTCGTTTGGGTCCATATTGCCAAGTTAATTTTTGTCCTGTAACTGCTTCGAATTGGTGTATCATTTCCAAAACAGAGGTTCCCAATCCTGTACCAATGTTGATAAAATCAAGTAAACCAGTTGATTGATTCAGTAACCATTTTATCGCAGCGACATGTGCATCGGCAACATCCACCACATGAATGTAATCACGAACGCAAGTTCCGTCGATTGTTGCATAATCATTGCCAAAAACGGTCAGTTTTTCTCGTTGACCTGTTGCTGTTTGTGTGATGAACGGAAGCAAGTTGTTTGGAATTCCTTGTGGTGCTTCTCCAATTAAACCAGAGGGATGTGCACCAACGGGATTAAAATAACGCAAACCAACCATTTTTAAAAACGGATGAGCAGTATTCACATCTTTTAAAATCATTTCCCCCATCCATTTGGTTCTTCCGTATGGTGATTCTGGTTCTCCAGTTGGGGTTTCTTCGTTTACTTTTAAAATCCCGAATTTCTCAAATGGATTTCCATAAACAGTACACGAAGAGGAAAAAACAAAGGAAGCAAGCTGATGTTTGACAGCAAATTGGAGCATATTTACCAAACCGCTAATGTTGTTGTCATAATATTTCAACGGATTTTGAACGGATTCTCCAACTGCTTTGTCTGCCGCAAAATGAATAATCCCATCCAAGGGAAATTCCGATTGAATCTGTTCCAATAAATCTGCATCTTGACAAGAGCCATCAAAAAAAGGAATTTGAGAACCAATAATTTTTTCGATTCCCAGCAGAATTTGCTTTTCCGCATTGCGAAAATCATCCAAAATGATGGGTGAAAATCCCGCTTCGAAAAGGGAAATTACCGTGTGAGAACCAATAAATCCGGCACCACCTGTTACTAAGATTACTTTCTTTGTTTCCATTTCGCTACCAAAGGTATACATTTGTAGAAAATGAAATCATGAATCCAGAAGAGAAGTTTGATTTAAAAAAACATACTTTACCTAAAGTGAGTCAAAAGTACATCGTTAAAATGATGATATACATTGTTATCCTTCTGGGTGTTCTCACTTATTTCTTTTATTTTTTCGTTCCGAATAAAAATCCAAAACAACTGCCTATCAAGGAAATAAGAAATATTCAGATTCAAATTGACACTTTGAATTAAACAAAATTATAGCACATTTGTTTTATTTTCATGAAACGTTTATTTTACATCTTATTGGGGTTCGCTTTTTTTGTTCATTTAACCTCTTTTGTCAAAATGAATCAAGCAACTTTGTCCGTTGAAGTAAGTGGAATCAAAGAAAAAAAAGGAAAAATTTATGTTGCCCTGTTTCGTAAAAAAGATGATTTTCCAACAGTTCATGGAAAATTTAAAGGGACACTTGTTCCTGCGAACAACACGACAGTTGAAGCACTCTTTTCAAATATTCCACCAGATACGTATGCCATTGCTTGTTTTCACGATGAAAATGAAAACGGAAAACTAGACAAAAATGCATTGGGAATACCGACAGAAATTTATGGTTTCTCAAACGATGCTCGTGCAACATTCAGTGCTCCCAGTTTCGAAAGTGCCTCCTTTGGTTTGAAAGAAGCACGGAAAATGACCATTCGATTGAAATAATCAAGAACGCAATTCGCGAATCAGTTTTTTGGCATCAATCAATTTACATACAAAAAGCCAAACGATTCCACTCAGCAGCGAAAGATAAAAAGCCCCCGAATTGGATTTCATGTAATGTTGGATTAACAGGCTCGTCGATGCAATTATAATTGAAAAGCAAAGCATTCGGAAAACAAATATACCATTGATTTTCAATCGGAAAATTCGGTGTACAACGACCATTTGAATGACAGCGACACAGCATTGCGTACTTAATGTTGCCCAAGCTGCTCCCTCTGCGCCAAAACGGGGAATCAACCAGAAATTAAGGATAATATTTGCTAATAATCCAACAAAAGCTGCTACGTTGAGCGTGTTGAGTTCTCCTTTAGCTGTGAGCAAAGTTCCGTAAATCATGACGATAAATTGGGGTACCAAACTCCACATTAACAACTGAAAAACGGGTGTCGTTTCGTGTACTTTATCGTGATAAATCCAAGAAAGCATCCATTCACCTTGAATCAAGCTTGTACTTGCCAAAATAATTCCACCTCCGAGCATCAACCCAACTGTCAATACCAAAAGGGGACGGAAATCTTTTTTTTCTTGCAATAAACGTGAAAAAATGGGATACAATAAATTGTTGAATAACAGCGCAAACATGACCACTGCGTCCAACAAACGAAAAGCTTGTGCGTAAATTCCTGCTTGTTCTTTTCCATGTAAAGTTGGCAACAAACGTTCGATCATTACAGCATCTACCCGTGAATACAACATCATCAATAATATCAACAAAGCAAAAGGAAAACTCTGTTTGATGATATACAAAGAATATGCTTTTGAAAATTTCCAGGAATTGAATCCCACTTTTGAAAACAACAAAATCAATGCAAATAATGAAGTGAGCACATAGGTTGTAAACTGAGCCCAAACAAATACTTCAACCGATATTTTTTGAGTGGAAAAGTATAACAGATATCCGCCCAAGAGAAGCAATAAAAATTTGTCTAATACAGAAAACAAGGTATCTAAACGAAACCAATGCATTCCAGCAAAAAAACTGCGACAAAACAAAATGATGGATATGAAAAATTGGTTTAATACCAAAATCCATAAGATTTTTTGTTGTTCCGGTTTGTAGCCAACCAACCAGCCACTTCCGAGTGTAATCAGTGTAAACAACACAAATAATCCAATTTTAACAGGAAAAAGTTTGTGTAAACTTTGCTTCAATAAATGTGGATGTTGCGCAATGTGACGCGTATTGTAATTGGTGATCCCTAAATCAAGTAACATGTTGAAGAGATAGGTGAAATTCAACAGAGAAAAATAAGTTCCATACGCTTCAGCACCAACTTGATTCTGTACACCAACGTCAATACCAAAAATAGCTAAAGGCTTGATGATGACATTCAACAAGAGTAAAACAACAATATGCGACAAGAATGTTTTCTGCATTTCCCTTCAAAGGTAACGAACAATTGAAAACAAAAAACCGAAGTTAGGCTTTTGCGATAAAAATGAAGTTTTGTTTTTGATGTTTAGCTGGATCAAAAGGTATCAATTGATTATTGACCACAACATGAGATTGATAGCCAATTTCTTCCAAAAGATGAAAACAATTTTTTCGATTTTCATTTTCCCACAATTCGGCGTAGATTATCGGTTTGTTGTTCGTCAGAATACGCTGTCCGCCTTTCAACGCAAAGTATTCAAAATTTTCGATATCGATTTTGATCCCTTGTATTGCTTGACCATTGATGATGTTGTCTAATTTATCAATCGGAACATCGAATTCTTCTCCTTCGTTCCATTCGGTAATACTCTCGTGTTTCACATGACTCAAACCTTGAAGTTTGGCTTTGCCTTCTTCGGGTAAAATCATCTTAATGCGACCCGTTTCATCTCCTAAAGCAACTGGATGAATGTGTGTATGTTGCAAGTTATATTTGTGAACCACTTTTTTCAAAACCTCTAAATTACTCGGCATCGGTTCAAAAGCATGAATCGTTGAATGAGGTAAATGCTGAGCCAAATGCACTGTCATGATCCCGATATTCGCTCCAATGTCTAACACATCTCCTTTTCCGTCTTTCATCAAAGCAAGAAAATGAAAAAAATCTTTCTCTTTGGAGTCTGATCGTAAGGTCTTGATTTTGAACATAGCAAAGACATACAGGTAATTTTGAAACCCGAATAATTTTTGCAATATGTATTTGATGAAGCTCTTCACGTTTTTAACAACGGCGCAAAAATAACAAAAGTTGGTGGAGTTAAACGAAAAGAGCGAAATAAGCAACTCGAAATTTTAAAATAAGGCATTATCTTTGTTGATAGTAAATTACAAATACATAAATTGAATCTCATGAAGAATCTTTTCCTTTTTTCGCTTCTCATTTTCCTAGGAAGCTGTGCGACCAAAGTTCCTTACACAGATAAATTGAAAAACGAATACGATTTGGACATTCGTACCATGAAGAAAATTCAATTTTACACCTCTTCTACCATTATTCTTAACCGAAGTGAGTCAACTGGAAATCAAAGTGTTTCAGATGGTAAAATCGTGTTAAATGAAAACAACACCAGCGATCGTGTGATTATTCAACCCAATACACGCTGTGTGTTTGAAAAATTTGGCGAAACAGGTGAAGTATACATCCGATTTGAACAAGGTGAAGGGAAAACCTTGAAATTCAAAGTGCGCCAAAACTCCGTTACTGGTCAATATTATTTAGATGCTAACTGGAAATCGAGCCAAGGTGAATTAACGTACGACAATCAAAAATACTACATCGATGCAAAAACAGGCAATGCTTATTTGCTTATCGCAATGAAAAAACTGAAGAAAACGAAACGCAAAGATCGTATTGTGAAGGGGATGAAGGTATAGTTACTTAGTTATTTAGTTATTTAGTTGGTTAGTAGATTAGTTGGTTAGTAGGAGTAGTTAACGTAAAATTTGCTCTAGTTCGAGTACTTTCGGAAGTAGAACTTCATCTTCAATTAAGGCATGGTGATTGAGATCAATCTCGAAAAAATGCAATTGATTTAAAAAGATGCGATAAGCCATCGGCAAATAGGATGCTTGACTATTTGATCGAATAAATGCGCTCACTGTATGGAGTTCTTCTTCAATGTGTTCATGTTTTTCAATGAATTGTTGACCGGAAAAACGAGCGAAAATCATTTCTCGTAAGTGTTCATTTTCAGGCTGAGTTTGAAGCAACAATAATTCATGTACATACGGAAAAAAAACACGGTCCTCATAACGAAAATGAGCTTCTAATTTTTTACGAAATGCATTGAACATAAAACAAAGTTGGGCAATCGTTTCGTGTGATTCTCCACAGTTTTCAAGTACCTGCATAGCAGATTGTTCCAATTCTGGCAACTTTTTTTCGAGGTAATATGCGTGTGATTTTTGCAAAAAATAAGTCAATTCATCCAATTTACAGTTTTCCAACAAGCTCAAATCCAAGGTATGTTCTTCTTCATAAAGCGAAAAAAGGGCTTCTGCCAATCCGATCGATATTGATTTATCCGAGGCTAATTGACGGTACGTAAAAGCGTATTCTTCTGGTTGAACTTGAATTTTGTCTTGAATTAAAATCTGCAATTTCGGATTCTGAACCAAACTTGCCATGGGAATGTCGATATACATAATGCCTTGTTTTCACCAAATGTACTGAGGTAATTAGACAAAAGAAATACCTTAAAAAGGGTAATTTAATTTCACTTTAAGCAAAGTGAATAAAGCGCATCACTTTGAAACACAGTTCTGTAAATAAAATTCGTGCATTTGCATTCCGATCGATGTGGTAATACGCATCATTAAATTGCTCCATAAAATCCGTGATGTTGTTTCCGGTTATGAAGCGAGCAAAATTATGTAAAAACTGATCTTCTTCTTTCGAAACACGTGTCAATTGATTGTCAGTATAATTTTTCAATAAACTTTGACGGAACATGTGCAAAGCATATTTCAAGAAATTTTTCTGTTTTTCTTTACCAATTCCCGCCATGTTTTCGGCCCAATCCATCATGGGGATTACATCTTTTTTGTAACAAACACGCATCAATTGAATAAACCATTCGCGGTTGATGTCTTTGTCTTCATTGGCAGTCAAAATGAGCTCTGCCTCGATACGATTTCCTTCTGTTTGTGCTGCAACACTTAGCGCCGTAGACGCATCTACTTGGTATTTTTCGCGCAAAGAAGTTGCCAATTCATCCAAATCTATTTTGGGTACTTTTACCAATTGGGTGCGCGACAAAATCGTTTGTAACAATTGATCTTGGCTTTCAGAAACGAGTAAAAACAACGTCTTTGCAGGTGGTTCCTCTAAGATTTTGAGCAATTTATTGGAACACGTTGGGTTCATTTCCTCAGCCATCCAAATCACCATCACTTTGTAACCACCTTCATAGGATTTGAGTGACAATTTTTTGATAATCTCCAAACTTTCTTCCGAACCAATGATGGGTTTTCGTCCTTTGTCATCGATGCGCTGTGTCCATTGATTCAAATCAAAATACGGGTTTTCTTTGATTTGTTGGCGCCATTGTGGTAAAAATTGATCACTAAATTTGTGAATCGCTTGCACAACAGGAAACGAAAAATGCAAATCAGGATGCTGTAATTCACTTACTTTACGACAAGATGAACAGATCCCACAACTATCTGATTCCGATTTGTTTTCACAAAATAAATACTGAACAAATGCTAACACGAGCGGCAAAGATCCATGTCCGGATGTACCTAAAAACAATTGCGCATGACTAATTTTGTCCGACTTAACTTCTTGAATCAGATGTGCTTTGAGTTCTCTTTGTCCAACTACTTGGCTAAATTGCATGAGGTAAAGGTACTTATTTTCCATTTGACAAAGAAAATTTTGGCAACGCTTTTGATAGGAAAAAATAATTCGTTGAAAAAAAGTATGTATAAAAAGAAAAATGTGTAACTTAAGAGAAAAAAATATGCGAATAATAACAACAATTACTACTGTCTCCCTTATGACAATCCAAGGTGTTTGGGCACAAACTGAAATATCCTTACGAGAAGAAACCCAAGCATTTTCTTTGGGTTCGAAAAATGCATTAGTAGTCACAATTCCTTATGCTAACAAAGATATTTTGGAAAAAGAATTGAAAAGTGAGCTGAAAGATTGGGGTGGAAAATACAATTCAAGTAAAGATGAATTTTCGATGATGCAAGGAGCTCCCAAATTCATGGAAAGCAAAGCGTTTGATGCATACGCACGCATTTTACCCGGACAAGATGGAGCGCTGAAAGTTGCTTTTGGAATTGACTTAGGTGGTGCTTTTTTATCAAGTAGAGAACATTCTCAACAGTTTACAGCCATGTCAAACAAGATAAAAGAATTTGCGAAACGTGTTTCCAAAGCCAGTCTTGACGAAGTGTTGAAAGCCGATCAAAAAAACTTGGAAAGTATGGAGAAAGCGCAGAAAGACTTAGAAAAAGAGAAAACAAGCTTGGAGAAAGACATCGAAGATTACAAGAAAAAAATTGCTGAAGCAGAAGATAAAATCAAGAAAAATGCCGAAAATCAAGGGAAACAAAAAGAACTGATTTCAAAACAGATGGAGGTGGTAAAATCTTCCGAAGGAAAAGTAAAAGAATTTAAATAAAATAGTCATTTATCCTAATCGCTGCATAAGCAATCAATAAGTAATAAAACAATGAAAATAAACGATTTACTTTTCAATCAAACAAACAGAATAACCTAATTTGGTTGCTTCGTCTTTTGTTGTTTTACGAATTGTGTGTGTACAATTTTGGAGGCCTCGACAGGATTGAGAAAAATGAAATTTTTTAGCAGTTTTACTCACACAAATATAGACTGATGTTGAATTGGAATTTCCAAACAAAAAAAGCGTACCAACAAGAATAAGTGCTTTCAAATCAAAATTTAGATAGTGTATCTTTCAAGGTATCAATCACTGCAATATCAATTGGATCGACATTTTTCAACTCTGCTAAGTACAATGAAGCCCAATCAATCACATGAATAAAATAAAGCGATCGTTCGACCATGGTATTTCCTTGTGCCATCAATTCAAACACCTGTTTTGTTTTACTTCGCACCACACTCAAGGAATATTCTAAGCGTTTTTGGTTTCGCGGATGTAAATCAGTTGTTTCTAAGAAAATGGCAGCAAAACGGTCATCTCCTCCACCCCAACCGACAAGTTCGTTGTGGTTCATTTCTGGAATGACATGATGCCAGCACAATTCCTTGCTATTTTCATTGAATTGCTGACGAGCACGAACGGCAATGGGCTCGTATTTTGTGGTTGAATAAATAATCGGAACTTTCCCTTTTAAAAAGGAAGCTATATTTTTTGCTTCCGTGTGAATTGTTTCGGCTTGATCGACCAATAATTGACGTCCAGTTTCAAATTCATTCACCAAGGATTTTTCTGCTAAACCCAATTGGGCTAAAATATTTGTCACCTGTACGATTGAAAATGCCAACGCTGTACGTGGTGGATTTCCACCTGGAACAAGTACAACATCATAATCGTTTGATTCGCAAAATTGTTTTAACTCACCTCCCGAACAAATCCCGATTATGTGAGCCCCTTTTTGGTGAGCTTGATCTACACTTATGAGCGTTTCTTCTGTATTTCCAGAATACGATGAGGCAATCACCAGAGAATTTTTCCCTACGTAAGCTGGAATATCATAGTCTTGAAAAGAAAGTACAGGAACTGGACAAACAGATTGAACCCATTGAGCCACCATTTTTCCACCAATTCCAGAACCACCTAAACCACAAATCAACACATGATGTATCGAATTACTTGGATTTTTGAAAGTAGCATTGTGTGCAATTTGAATGGCATCTTTCAAATTTTCAGGAAAAGCGGAAATTAATGTGTTCATCGTACTCATATTGAGACAAACTTACGCAATTTTTTTATTCCCAATTGAGGAACTTTGTGAAAAAAAGAAAATCCAAAGATTGAATAAAAACCTTCTTTTTAAAAATCCGATTAAAAATGAAAAGAAATAAGCACGTTTAAACCGCTTTATCGCTTCTTTCTTTTGAATTTTGCGAGAAACCGACTGCTTTACGTACAGATTCTATGATTCCATTTAAATCAAATCCACATTCTGCATGTAATTGTTCAGGGGTTCCATGGTGTACATATCGATCTGGAATTCCAAGACGAACAACATCAGATTTGTATTTATTGTCAGCCATAAATTCTAAAATTGCACTTCCCATTCCGCCCATCAAACAACCATCTTCCACCGTGATCACTTTATCGAATTTAGAAAAAACTTCGTGTAAAAGCAATTCATCTAATGGTTTCACAAAACGCATATCATAATGTGCAACAGAAATTCCATCTTCCTTAAATTGATCCATTGCTTTTTGAACCGTGTTTCCAACATGACCAATCGTTAAAACGGCTATATCTTCACCATTTGTTACCTTTCGACCTGTACCCACTTTGATGGCTTTCATAGGAGTTTTCCATTCTGTCATAACGCCATTTCCTCTTGGGTAACGAATCGAGAATGGTCCCATATTTTCTTGTTGTGCTGTGAACATCAAATCACGCAATTCTGCTTCATTCATTGGAGCCGAAACAACCATATTTGGAATCGAACGCATGTACGACAGGTCATACGCACCGTGGTGTGTTGCACCATCAGCACCAACCAAACCACCGCGATCTAAACAGAAAACAACGTTCAAATTTTGCAATGCGACATCGTGTAAAACTTGATCATACGCACGCTGCATGAACGAAGAGTAAATATTACAGAAAGGAACCAAACCTTGAGTTGCCAGTCCAGCGGAGAAAGTAACTGCATGTTGTTCAGCAATTCCAACATCGAAAGCACGTTTTGGCATGGCTTCCATCATGATATTCAACGAACAACCTGAAGGCATTGCAGGAGTGACTCCCATTATCTTGTCATTTTTTTCAGCTAATTCAACAATTGTGTGGCCAAAAACATCCTGGTATTTAGGCGGTTCCGGTGATTTTGGGATTATCTTAACAATCTCACCCGTTTCTTTATTGAACACACCTGGTGCATGCCATTTGGTTGGATTTCCTTCTTCTGAGTATTTATAACCTTTTCCCTTTACTGTTACGCAATGTAAAATTTTAGGTCCAGGAATATCTTTCAAATCTTCTAATATTTTCGCCAATCCAATTACATCATGTCCATCAACTGGACCGAAATAACGGAAATTCAACGCTTCGAATAAATTGCTTTGTTTTAACAAAGAGCCTTTCAAAGCATGCGAAATTTTGGAAGCAACAGTTTGTGCATCGGGACCAAATTTGGAAATTTTACCCAATAATTTCCATACTTCGTCTTTCACTTTGTTGTAAGTATGAGAAGTCGTGATGTCTGTTAAATATTCTTTGAGCGCACCCACATTCGGGTCGATTGACATACAATTGTCATTCAAAACAACCAACAGATTTGCATCTTTCTCGAAACCAGCGTGATTCATTCCTTCAAAAGCCAAACCAGCAGTCATCGCACCATCACCAATTACGGCAATGTGGTGACGATCTTTCAAGCCTTTGTATTGGTTTGCAACTGCCATTCCCAAAGCAGCAGAAATCGATGTAGATGAGTGACCAACACCGAATGTATCGTATTCGCTTTCGCTTCTTTTCGGAAAACCAGAAATTCCACCTCGCGTACGGTTTGTGTGGAATACAGAACGTCTACCCGTTAAGATTTTGTGTCCATAAGCTTGATGTCCTACATCCCAAACCAATTGATCATCAGGAGTATTAAATGCATAATGCAAGGCTACTGTTAGTTCAACTACACCCAAACTTGCACCAAAATGGCTATTTCCGATGTTGGAGATAACATCCACAATAAACTGACGCAATTCATCAGCTACTTGAGGCAAGTCATCTACTTGAAATTTCGCGCGCAAATCTGCAGGAAATTCTATTTGTTCGAGAAACGGGCCGGCTTTATATTCTCCCATGATACAATTTTAATTAACAAAGTTATCGCATTCGCGTATGGATAACAAACAAATCTACTTAATATTTTGTTCGCTTTCTTAAAATTATATAAAATGGATGACTTAATTGTCAATCGTCATTGAAACGTACAAAGGATAATACGAATTAAAAAGAAAAACTTGAGCTTGACACATTGTAATTCTCAATTTGTTATTCGGCATCTTTTCAACATATATCTTGGCCCCTGCTTCAGCCTGTACCCACGAATAGTTTATATAAACAAGTGCAACCGCTTTTCGTGGATAATCCACATAATTATTTGTTTCATAAATCCCAGGTTTAATCTCATTGTAAGTAATAATTTTGATTTTTTGAAAACTTCCTGCATCAGCAAGATAGGAGTGTTTTTCGAACTCAGTAGTATGATTAAAATAAGTTAGGTTTACTTGGTATTGTAAAACTCCTTGTAGCGATAAATAATTTTCCATTATATTGCAAGGGGGTGTAACTTTGTAATACAATGAATCAAATTTTTTCGATTCCCCAATGTAGTAACCGAACTGATTCGTTGCCCAAGGAGCTAAAAAATAACTTGAGTCAGGATTGAAAGAACCTTCGGGATAAACTGCAGTAAACTTGTTTTTTTTGATATCTGCTTTCACTTGATTTTCATTTAACTTTGGATTACCCTTCGAATTTGCACAAAATCCAATCAAATCAATTTTTGAATTGTTAAAATCACCTGGGCTGTTGATTAATCCAGTAACCAAGATGGTGCCATCCTCTTGTACCTCTGCACTTTCAATAATAACATCTGGATACAATGTATTTGGATCTTGTGAGTTTTTAATACATGAACTCACTAGCAAAAAACAAACAAAAGAAAATATAAGTAATTTCATCTTGACTAAACTATTAAATTAAAACTGATATCTACAACCTAAACCAAAATCTACTGTTTTCATAAAGAAAGATGGTTCTATATTATATAGTATCTGAAAATTTGCTGATGTAAAAAGGGTTATTGTTTCGCTCAATTGCATTTCTAAACCAAATCTTCCTCTACCACCTAGTGAAATTCCAAGAGTAGAATAATCACCTCCTGAACTATTTTCAACATAATAATATTCATTGAAATAATAGCACCCAAGAATAAAATCTAATCCGAAAAAAGGTCTAAAATCATTCTCTTCAACTGGCGTTACATCAAATCCAAAATTGAAGTTCAAAGTAGTATATCTGAGCCGCTGTTTCCCAGGATTTACTATTGTTGAGTAACCTGTATTAAGAGATGAATACACATTAAATGTATCAATACGAGGTTTGTAATTAGTTAAACTTACACCAAAGACGCCTCTAAATTTATCTGTGTAATCTCCTTGTAGTCCAGATTCAATAGACACTGTGTTTCTAAATGACAATGCATCATTAAACAAAGGATTAATGGCCGATGCACGAACATAAAGTTGACTATAAGAAAGAGATGAAAAAAGGAAGAATGAAATTAAGATTAGTAGTTTATTCATTTTGAATTTTTTTACAAATGTATTGGTTTAAATTTACTCCGCAAATTTTCCTCCTTGGTATAATTGAAATTCAAAACCTGTTGGATCAGTTACCACTTCGAAGGCAACTACGATTTTTCGGTTTAAGTGCTTTTTCGGATTTCTTTTCAGTTCCATGATAAAAGAATCCAATTCATCTGTACGAATTGCACTTGAAAACCCATCTTTTTTCGGTTCTCCAACGACTAGATACGTAACTTGGTTGGCATCAACAAAACCTTGAAAAGTAGTTTCATACGCCCCTTTTTGGTCCAACACATCCATGGCATCGCTCAAATTACATGCTACAAGAGACACGGGTTGATACGTTGTGTTTTCGAGTTGATCTTCGTAATCTACTCGTTTTTCAATCGTTTTT
>CAYRMV010000089.1:0-14180 GCA_964425255.1 uncultured Flavobacteriales bacterium | reverse complement strand
GCTCGTGATGGCGCATCCGGTTCAAGGTGCTGCTTACATGGTGTTGTACGGTTTGGGAACGCTTCCCGCTTTGGCGCTTGTTGCTTTCTCGGCCAACCGCATTTCAAACTCGTTCCGCCACAAACTCCAACGCAGCATCCCCTACTTCATGACAGTCATTGGCTTCCTGCTCATTCTCCGCGGCATGAACCTCGACATTCCCTACCTCTCCCCCAAATTCGAAAAACAAACCAACGGTTCGATTCAAAGTAATTGTCACAGTGAAAAGACGGTGGGATGTGAGGTGAGTAGGTAAAATAAATTCATACCTTAATCGCAACAAAATTGCATTAATATTATTATCTTTGTCGAACAAACAAAGAAAATGATTCGTCACATCTCCATTTTAGGTATGCTATTTATCTCCTTAATCTCCTGGAGTCAAGAGATTAAAGGAACCGTAAAAGGAAAAAATGCCCTTGGCTTGGCCAATGTTTCGGTGTATGCGCTTGATTATGAAATCGGGACGAAAACCGACTCGGAAGGAAAATTTGTCCTTCGTTTGGATGCAAAACAACCTGTTCGTTTGCGGATTTCGTTGTTGGGTTACGAAACCTTGATCCAAAGTGTTCAACCCAATTCGGAAACGGAATTTTCTTTGGAGGAACAGCATTTAGACTTAGAGGAAGTCGTAATTGTCTCCAATGCGCAAGGTTTGCTCCAAAAAAACAATGTGACGCACATCGAAACGCGCAAGTTGTCGGAACTCAAAACCATTCCAACCATTCACCTCGGGGAAGCGCTAAACAACATTCCCGGCGTGTACCAAAGCTCCACTGGAAACGGAATTTCGAAGCCCGTAATTCGCGGTTTGCAAGGAATGCGCGTGATCACTTTGCTGAATGGCTTGCGCATCGAAAACCAGCAATGGGGCGGCGACCACGGAATGGGCGTATCGGAACTCGGAATAGGAAGCATTGAAGTGATAAAAGGCCCCTCATCCGTATTGTACGGAGCCGATGCTTTGGGTGGCGTTATATACTTGGTAGACGAACCGCATGCAAAACAAAATCACCAGGAAATCGAGGTGAAAAGCCAGTTTTCATCCAATACACTCGGAACGAACAATCAGTTACTTTACAAATTGGCGCAAAACAAATGGCGTCTTACTGTTGGCGGTTTGTACACGAACCACGCCGATTTTCAACTTCCCAATGGACGATATGCGCAAAATTCACGTTTCAACGAGCAAGCTGGAAAGATGAATTTCAGCTATCACAACAAGAATTGGGTGAGCAATGTCAAATATAATTTTCAAGCAAACCGCGCGGGAATTCCGGGTCATACACACGATTCGATCGTGAATCCGTTCAGTTTTCAAGTTTCCCAACAAAACCGAAAAGCAACCATTCCTGCTCAGGTGATTCGCAATCATTTTATATCGTGGGAAAACAAATTTTTCTTCCGCAAGCGCGAACTGCAAACGATGCTCGGATTTACTCAAAATCAATTGAATGAATTTGACGAAAAGGTGACTATTCCTGGAATTTCGATGGCCTTACAGAATTACTTAGCGCAAGTAAGATTGAAGGAAGAATTTGGATCCATCCACGTCAACTACGGTGTTCAATTCATGCACCAACGCAATCAAAACAACGAAGAAGCAAGTGAAAAACTGTTGCCAAACGTCGAAATGACAGACATCGGAGCCTATTTCTTGGCGAATCGCTCGTGGAAAAAGTGGACCGTACAAGCGGGTGTTCGCTACGATATCCGAAACACCGTTTCGCTGGAATCTTTCAAAGGAAATGATCGCATCAACAAGCAATTTCAAAGTTTCAACGGATCATTGGGAACCATCTACAAACGAGAAAAAACAACTTGGCGATTGAATTATTCGAGTGGTTTCCGTGCTCCTCATGTGACCGAATTGCTAGCAAACGGATTCCATCACGGTGCACTGCGGTATGAAATCGGGAACCAAAACCTCCGCTCAGAACTGGCGAATCAGTTGGATGCAACCTTCGAGTTTCACCACGAACATTTGGAATTGATTATCAATCCTTTCATTAGCTATTTTAAAAACTTCATTTACCTCAATCCGCTCGATACCTTGATCGAATCGCTACCCGCGTTTGCATACGAACAAAAAGACGATTTATGGATGTACGGTCTGGATATTTCGTATCATTATCATCCGCATTTCGCCCATTGGATTCACCTTGACCAACAAGCTAGTTTGATTCAAGCTGTTGACAATTCAAACAATGCACTTTCTCTGATGCCTCAAAATCGCATTCAAACTGCCTTGCGTTTTGTTTTCAGTTCGAAGAGAAAATTCAAATTCGATCAAATTGCCATTCAACATATTTATGCATTGGAACAAAACCGCGTCGCGACATTTGAAACAAAAAGTCCAGCATATCAATTACTACACGCTGCGATCCACATGAGCACAAAAATCTGTGGTCATAACTTGAAATTCCATGTAGGAGTTCGCAATGCACTGAATGAACGTTACATTGATCATTTGTCTCGCTTGAAAAACATTGATATGCCATCACCGGGAATCAATTTCATAGCGGGACTTCAATTCAATTTTGAAAATCAATTTAATCAATAAATCATACAATCATGAAAAAAAGAAGTTTAGTTATTGCCCTAGGATTTGGACTTGTTTTATTTTCATCTTGCAAGAAAAATGAATGCCACGAATGCCATTACGATGTAAATGGAACAGAAGTAGAAATCGGTGAAAAATGTGGCGACGATCTAGAAGCGATCGAAAAAGACGGAATTGTGGTAAACGGAGTACAATACACAGTTCACTGTCACGAGCATTAATTCGAAAAATTATTCCAAAAAAAATGGTGTCTCGCTTGTTCGGACACCATTTTTTACTTTAGTTATTTTTTTTATTTCTCTAACAAACAAACCGCGTATGCTTTGATTGCCAAACCTTCACCGAAAGAATCTACTTTTTCGTGCGTGGTAGCTTTAATCGAAACTTCGTCTACGTCAATTTCCAGAATGGAAGCTATGATTTGCTGCATATCCGGAATATGTGGATTTAACTTCGGTTTTTCTAAAATTACGGTACAGTCTAAATTTCCGATTTTATATCCTTTGTTTCGAACCAAAACGGCAGTTCTTTCCAATAATATCTTGCTGTCTATTCCTTTAAACTGCGGATCTGTATCAGAAAAATGAAAGCCAATGTCACGCAAATTAGCTGCTCCCAAAAGCGCATCACAAATCGCATGAAGCAAAACATCTGCATCCGAATGTCCAACAGCACCAAACGTACTAGGAATTTCCTTCCCTCCTACCATCAGGGTCAGTCCGTCCGCCAAGCGGTGAACATCTACTCCAAAACCAACTTTGATTTTCATTTCTTACTATTCTGGAGCAGAAGTTTTCGTACTCACCTTATTTCCCAAATGGAAACGAAGCGTAAAACGAAGTGTATTTGCCAATGGATTACTTTGAGTCAATGCTGCTAAGTAAGAAATATCAATTCCAATGATGTTGTATTTCAAACCAACTCCAGCAGTAATGTATTGACGACTTCCTTTTGTTTTGTGTTCGTAGAAAAATCCACCACGAATCGCGAACATTTCGTTGTACCAATACTCCAAACCTGTTGCAATATTGATTTCATTTAACTCTTCGCGCAAACGAGATCCTTTTTTGATCACATAATTTCCGTTTGCATCTTTGATATACCCATTTGCATCTTCTTCAACGATTCCAGGAGCATCGTAAAACGACTGCATCAATCCAGGAATTGGACCAATGTTGTTGTTTTTTCCAGAAATAATTTCACCCGTAGCATTGTCACGAATAGGCGGTGTTGGCACCAATAAACGTTGCAAATCCAAAGACCATGTAAGGTTGTTGTATTTATCAAAATCCATCGTATATGCACCACCCAACTTCAAATTCATCGGTAAGAAATCACGGAAATCAGACGAAACATCGGAATAAGAAACTTTGTTGCCTATGTTGTTGATCGTTGCTGCCAAAGACAAAATTCCATTTCTTCCTGTAAATTTAGCATCTTCATTGCGGTAAACAAAAGATACATCCGCAGCACCAGCAATTCCTGGTTTCGAATTAGCAATTGTTGTTAATCCACCTGTTAAGTTTGAATAAGCAAACTTACCATTCACCCCTACACTGAATCGATCTGCTAATTTAAAAGCATAACCTGCTGTGATCTCAAACTCACTTGGTTTGTCTTCTCGCAACTCATTTCCTGAGTTATCTGTATAGGTTATGCTTCCCAAATTGAAATAACGCAATGCAGCTGTAACCACTTGTCGATCGTTGATACGCTTGTAACCAGAGACATACGATAAATGCATGTCGTTTGTTAATCGACGTAACCAAGGTGTGTAGGAAATACTAATTTCTGCATCTTCTTTAGCAAAATTAAGCATGGCTGTGTTCCAATAAATCGAATTGGAATTAGCGCTGATTGCCGTTCCAGCATCACCTAACGCACCCGTTCGTGAATCTGGAGTGATGCTCATGAATGGTAATGCAGTGGTGATTGCGTTTAGTTGTAAATCATCATCGGATGCTCCGCTCGAATTCGGTTGAGCGAATGTCCAAAATGGAAGTGAAATAAGGGTAAAAACCGCCGTTTTTTTGAACATGTTTCTAATTTAATTATCAATCGTTGAGCACAAATATACGTAAAACAAGGTCTTTTATTGTGTGCTATTTCAATAATACCAATTTTTCTATTTTTTCGGCTTGTGTTCCATCCGGTGATTTCACACTCAAACGGTACACATAAACTCCTTTTGCAAGTTGATCGCCAAAATCATCTCTTCCGTCCCAAACAACGCCATCCGTACGGAATCCCTGTGTTTGAACCAATTGATTGATTGTTTTTACTAGTTTACCTGAAACGGTGAATATTTGAATCTGAGTCTCAAGTGCTTCGCATACTTGATTGTGTTCAAAATAAAACTCCGTTCGCGTAGTAAATGGATTCGGATAATTCAATACATGATCGATTGCCAAATTTTGAGATTCTGAAACAACAAATTCTAAGCGGGTTTCAGACGAGTTGTTGTTCACATCCCAGACCTTAAATATCAAGGAATGTGTTCCAGGTGACAAGTTTGAAAAAATATATTCCAACCTTCCAGATTGATAACTATCTAAATCAGCTGTATAATAATCATTCAAAACAATTGGCTTTGCAGTATTATCATCGAGAATAGCTACAATATCATGACCAATCCCGTTTCCAACAGTATTCACCCCGTTTTCATCAAAAATCTTTGCAATCAAAATCGGATTTAACGAAGTCAAACCTCCGTTGACAAAATTTTCATCATTTAAAAACAATTCGACCGTTGGACCTTCGGTATCGTTCAAGCCATTTGCATTGAGTCCACCAACAAAGAATCGGGTTTCGGAACCAGAAGCATCGGTAGTCATGTTATTGGCATAAAGTGAAATCTTTCCATTTCCATAAGCGTAATTTATGTCTTTAGGAACAACAAACTCGAATTGAAAACGCCCATTTTTGATAGATGCTTTTCCTTTATACATTGCATTTCGCTGCGTTTGGAAATTGATTAATGGTGAATTTGGATCTTGTCCAAGTGTTTTTTGATCTTTTGGCTTGTCAAATACGGTTGGTGCTAATTCACCTTCATACGAATTCAACACATTGCCCATTTGATCTTCCAAATGCCCTGAAACACGCATTTTACTTAATGCCTCCACCGTATCTTGGTATTGATTCACTGGAAAACCATTAATACTGTCTACTACCACTTTCAAACGAGGTAAAGCCAACTTCAATGCAGGATCTCCAATCAAAGTAAAACTACGTTTGTTATCCCCTGAAGTAGATTGATTTTTGGTTTTTCGAATGATCTCTCCAAAAGTAAGTGGTTCCAAATTGTTGTCTCTCAAAAATACATTTTCGTAGAATCGTCGACCAATATTTGTATTAACCGAAAAATAAACCGAACGCGTTGTTGTCATCAAAGCAATCGCGCCGCCTGTCGGATTTAATGATACCAATTCTCCTGCAGACATACGCTTGGGATCATCATACTTGGTAAATTCACACGTTGCAGAGACAAAAAGGGGATATCTCGGTCCATTATTCCAAGATTGAATTTGTGGAATTGTAATAATTCGCTCTTCAGCAGCACCCGCTTCTCCTCCATGTCCAATGTAGTTCATCACCAACGAGCCACGTTGAATTCGTTCCGAAATCCCATCAAAAACCTCCGGATAACGCTGTCCTCCAGCCAAAGTTACTTGCGGATATGCATCTGTATACAATTTATCTGCATTCATTTCCGGGTGATTTGTTTTCACATGATTCACTTGAGGTTCTGCATCATTATTGATAAACCAACCACCTTCTTCATCATCCGTAATCTGAACATAATTCAAGCGCCAATCTCCAAAATTCCCATATTTATTGGAAGTTCCCCCACAACATACATTTTCATTGTCTACACCCGTTGGGTTTCCATTTTTCATGTAGGTTTCAATCTTATCTACTTGCTCTTTGGCTGTTTGCTGATCCGAAATCAATAATCTTCCAACTCCAATATCCATATCATCTAAAAAACTGATAGATTCATCATCATCCAACAAACCAAAATAGTCGTCCGAAACTAAGGCATCGATGTGTGACTCTGAATTTGCATACTGATAGGTCATCACATAATTTACATTTGAAATAATATTTTTAGGATCATAGGTTCCATCGCCAAACAAAAGCAAATGTTTCGGCATTTTGGTAACATCCCCATTTGCTCGATCGTAAAACATTTTCATAAACCAGCGAATTCCCGTTGGATCTTGAGCTCCTCCAGAAAATTCATTAAAAACTTGTTCATTGGTTACAACATGAACAGTCAAGCCCTCCGAACGATGCAAATCAGCTAGTCGATTGGCTTGTGCAAGAAAAGAAGCGTTCGAAACAATCACTAAATCTGCTACTTCTAATCCATGTAAATTCTGTTGTGCTACCATACCTGCGAAAGAAGGTTGAGCATAAGCATTGGCATCAAAAGCAACAAATTGACGCAAGGTATCAGTTGCTACAGTAAATCGATACTGATTGGACGACCATTCACCCGCCATACGAATTGGATTAGTTCGATTGGTAATATCCCAAACAATCAAACCTTGTGGTGCATTGGAAATAGTAAATTCACTTTTTTTCCCAACTCCAATTGAGTTTAAATCTCTAAAATACAAAGCTCCTCCATTGAACACTAATCCACGTCGAACGTTCAACATAATGTAATCCAAATACGTCAAAATGGATGCGTTCGGACGATTCACTGTAATTGTCAATGGAATATTCGAAGATGTAACCGAAGTTCGAAAAGCTTCATCAATCCGAGAATAATCACTCACCGAAGAAGGAATTAACTTGGTGTGAAAATTGGTTGAACCTACTGAAAAACGAGCTGTTGCACCACCTGAATTAGATGCCATTGCTACACGAAAACGCGCCGAATCAGCAGTAATCGCATTCGGAACAGAAAAATTAAATGTTTGAACCAAACTTTCATCAAACAATTCGCCATAAAAACGCTGTCCTCCTCCGACCAAAGACCGAGTTTCAACATCATGAACAGCATAATGATTAAACGACGTAACTACATCCGTTGGATTTGTTAATGATGCTTGATCTTGAACACGAAGTGGAGGTTCAGATGATGAAATTCGAATAAAATAAAAAGCTTGTGTCGTGTATGGATTCAAATCGTGTACAAATGTACTACCCGATTGATACCAGCGATTGGGGCCAAAACCATGAAACAAAACATAATCACCTTGATCAAAACTTCCGTCTCCTTCACCTACAACCATAATAGGATTTTTAACCAAATCATCTGGACGGTAAATCCAATTTTGTTCGGGCAAACGACCCGATCCATTGCCATATATGTGAATGTGTTGTGGGTTTAAATTGGAAACATTGACACCAATAGATGAAAGATAAGAATAATCCAACTTATAAATTCCATCCGATAAAACAGCAATCTTAAACCATTGACTTGATGGATCGGATAAAACAGAGTTTGCGACAAAATCCTTTGCTATAAGTGTAGAAACAGCACCTTTGTTAGTAACAGAAACTTGAATTTGTTGTATTTTTTTTAGCTGCCCATTTTCATTAACATATGGGAAAGCAGAAACGACCAAAGATGGTTCATTTTTTGAGGTAGAAACTTTCACTTCCAAATTTACCTTTTTGGGAACTGCAAGTTTACTTACTGTTAAATACGTTAAATCTTCGGCGGATAAAGATGAAAATGTTAAATTAATCACATCTGCTTCATAATGAAAACCTTCATCTAATTTGTTACGAAAGTCTAAACGAAGTTCAGGGCCTATGAAAGCAAGATTTGGTGATTTAGGAAAAGCGTATGTTTGATCTTGAAAAAACACTTCTTCCTTACCATTCCATTCAGCATCAAAAAGATAAACTTGAGAAAATGCTATATTTGTTGTAACAAATAACAAGATGACAAGGAATATCCTTTTCGGAATAAACAAAATTGATTTAGGATTATTTAAATTCATATTCATAGAACAAAATTGAAAAAAATTCATGGCATTTGATAAAAAAACGTAGTTGAATATTGTTTATTGTGGTACGAATAATCATTCATGTGAAACATTTAATAATTTTTTTGTAACATTGTGGGGAAAATTCCGTTCTAGTATTCAATGCTATTATTCATTTTTGAATGAAAAGACTAAAACATATTGTACTGACTTTTGTTGGAGTATTATCTCTACAAAATCTAATTGCACAAGATCCGACGTTTACGCAGTTCTATGCAAACCCAATCTATTTGAATCCTGCTTTTGCTGGGTCAAATGGATGTCCACGCTTTGCGGCTAACTACCGTAACCAATGGCCTAGTTTATCTGGAAACTTTGTAACATACAGCGTTTCTTACGACCAATATTTCAAAAACATTTCAGGTGGTTTTGGGGTTTTGGCTACTCACGATCAACAAGGTAAAGGTACTATCAACACATCAATGCTTGGGCTTGTTTACTCTTATCACTTACCCGTTAACAGAAAATTCTCTTTGTTATTTGGTGCAAGAGCTGCTTGGTATCAAAAGTTCTTAGATTGGGACAAACTTACTTTTGGTGATATGATTGATGCTCGACGCGGATTCATTTACAATACAGGAGATGTACCACGAGGAAACTTAAATGGATCTTTGGGAACACGTGGTTTCTTTGATGCATCAGCAGGTTTTGTTGGATATTCTAAAAAGTTTTTCTTTGGAGGGGCTGTTCACCACTTGAATACTCCTGACGAATCAATGATTGTTGGTGAATCTCCGCTACCTATGCGATTTACAGGTCACATGGGAGCTGATATTAAATTGGGAAAGAAATCTAAGTATACAAACACAACGTCTATTATGCCAAACATCATTTTCCAATACCAACAAGGTTTTATGGAGATGAATATTGGTACGTATGTTAAATACAGTGCGTTTACGGCTGGAGCATGGTTCCGAAATAGAGATGCCTTTATTTTGGCTTTAGGAATTAATACAGGGACTTTTAAAATTGGATATAGCTATGATATTACTGTTTCTAAATTAAACAACGGTGTATCAGGTGGTTCACACGAAATCTCATTAGGATATAATGTGAATTGTAAACCTCCATCAACCCGATTTAGAACAATTTCTTGTCCATCTTTTTAAAAAAAATGTAACTTTTCTTCGGAATTTCGTTTATGCAAGTAACTTTGCAATTCTGTAACAAATGAAAAAACAAGCAAAAAATATGAAAATGCTACGATTTTTCTCTCTTTCTATCGTTGCTATCGCATTAGCAACTTCTTGTCAGAGAGAACGTTCTTCGTCTACAGGTTGGGATTACAACAACCCAGACCAAGGAGGTTTTCAAAAAGTACCTTTCATCGACCAAGAGACTGGTCCAGGATTGGTTTTAGTAGAAGGTGGAACATTTACGATGGGTCGTTCGGAACAAGATGTTATGTTTGATAACAACAACCGTCCAGCTCGTGTAACTGTATCTTCATTTTATATGGATCAAACAGAGGTGACTAACTTTCATTGGTTAGAATACTTATACTGGGTAGGCCGTGCATATAAGCAATATCCAATGGTATACAAAAATGCATTGCCAGACACTTTGTGTTGGAGATCACCACTAGGTTTCAATGAAAAGTATGTTGACTATTACTTGAGACACCCTGCATACCGTGATTATCCAGTTGTTGGTGTATCTTGGTTACAAGCAAATGACTACTGTAAGTGGAGAACGGATCGTGTTAACGAATACGTCTTAATTCGAGAAGGTGTATTGAAATTCAATACGAATGCTGAAAACGAACAAATCTTCGATACAGACGCATACTTAGCTGGTCAATATGATTATGAAGAGTCTAATTCAAACAAAATCCAAGATTTAGATCCTTCTAATCCTGAGCGACAAGGAAAAAAATTAGGCGTACGTAATGTACGTATGGAAGATGGAATTCTTTTACCGCGTTATCGCCTCCCAACTGAAGCTGAATGGGAATTCGCTTCTTATGGTCTAATTGGAAACTTACAAGAAGGTTCTGAAGTGGTAACTGACAGAAAATTATACCCATGGAATGGTCACTGGGTTCGCCAAGATGATGAAACTTTCCAAGGTGATATCAGAGCTAACTTTGTTCGTGGTCGTGGTGACTACATGGGGGTTGCAGGTCGCTTAAACGATGGGGCTGATGTAACTGCTCCAGTGGATGCTTACTGGCCAAATGATTACGGTTTATACAACATGGCTGGAAATGTTTCTGAGTGGGTATTAGATGTTTACCGCCCTCTTTCTTCAGAAGATTTTGATGAATTCCGTCCTTTCCGTGGAAATGTATTCAAAACAAAACAGCTTAATAACGCTGGATCTTTGGATACTAAAACTGGAATCGTAATGTATGACGTTCATGGAATGAAAGAATATTTGAATGAGTTTGAGCGTGTACGTTTCCAACGCATAACTGCTGACAAGCACAATCCAAATGACACAATCATTCCAATCGGAATGGCTAAAAACATTGAATCAAGAAACCCAACTCGCAGAGGTTATGCACCAGATCCATTCTTTGTTTCTCATAAAAATGTGAAAGATTCAACAGAATTGGCATTGTTAGCAAAAATCAACAAGGTTTTGGATGACGCGATTGAATTGAAAAATGAAAAATACGACATCGAAGCTTCTGCAATGGTTCAAGAGTTAATATTCGAAGATATTTTTGAAAATGATTTAAGAAACGGTCCTGACGAAGAATATGCTTTTGAAGTGATTACAATCATTCGTGAAGGCTTTGCTTCTTATGTTCTAAACACACCAGGTAGAATGAAATACCGCAATGTGACTGAAGAAGAAAACATTGGACGTTTGAACTACCGTCGTGATGATTACATTGATTATTTAGATGGTGATATCGAAAGTTCAATTTACTACAACAACGATGACCGTAAAAATGCGATTAACCAAGCAACTCGCGATGCAAACTTGATTATGTATCAAAGTGAATACGAAGAGTTTGGTTTAGACGGTAATCAAGTTAAACCAGGTGATAGAACTTCTTGGCCAACAACCTTGGTTTCTGATAAATCACGCGTTTACAAAGGTGGTTCTTGGAAAGACCGTGCTTACTGGTTAGTTGGATCCAATCGTCGCTTCTTAGACGAAGACCAATCCATGAGTACACTCGGATTCCGTTGTGCAATGGATCGTGTTGGAAGTCCTACTGGAATGAATTACGATAAAAAAAATAAGAAAAAGAAAAAATAAACTTTTCTTTGAATAATATTAAACCCATCTTTACGGTGGGTTTTTTTATGCTTTAAAAAATGAATTTCGAACTATTTTACGAAACATCAGGTGTTTGTACTGACACAAGAAATATAGAAAAAGATTGTCTTTTTATTTGTTTAAAAGGGGCTAACTTCAATGGAAATACTTTTGCTCAACAAGCTTTAGATGCAGGGGCGAAATATGTAGTAGTAGATGAAGCTGAGTTTGCAACAAATGATTCCCTATTTTTGGTTGAAGATTGCCTTATCTATTTACAACAACTAGCAAATCATCACCGTAAAAAATTCGACATTCCTGTTTTAGGGATAACAGGCAGCAATGGTAAAACAAGTACAAAAGAACTAGTCAGCACAGTACTTTCTAAAAAATACAATGTTTTATTTACCCAAGGGAATTTAAACAACCACATTGGAGTTCCCTTAACATTATTGAGATTAACGAAAGAACATTCCTTTGCAGTAATCGAAATGGGTGCAAACAAATTCAAAGATATTGAAGAACTTTGCTTGATTGCTGAACCAAATTATGGAATAATCACCAATATCGGAAAGGCGCACTTAGAAGGTTTTATGGATTTTGAAGGCGTACTAAAAACAAAAAAAGAATTGTACGAAGCAGTAGAACAAGTAAATGGCACCTTGTTTTACAATGGAGATGACCCTATTTTATCCCAACATGTGCCAAAAAATATCCAACATATTTCCTTCGGAATAAACGATCAAAATGATCTAATTGGAGAATTAATTGGTTTAAACCCATTTGTTTCATTACGATGGAAGAAAGCTGATTTCAGGTCTGATGCAATCGAAACGAAAATGATTGGCAAGTATAATTTTTATAATTTTCTGGCTGCTATTTGCATTGGAAACTACTTTGACGTATCACAAGAATTGATTTCGGATGCAATTCAATCATACACTCCGAGCAATAACCGATCTCAAATACATAAAACAGATCGAAATACCTTAATCTTGGATGCATATAATGCAAACCCAAGTAGCATGCGTTCGGCTTTAGAAAGTTTTGCTCAAACAGAAAATAAGGATAAAATAGCCATTCTAGGCGATATGTTTGAACTTGGTGAAGAATCCGTTGCAGAACACCTAACGATCATTCAATTGTGTCAGGAATTAAAATTACACGCTTTTTTCGTAGGTAAACGTTTCAAAAGTTTGGAGAATGAATCACCGTATGAGCATTTTGAAGACAAAGAAAGCTTCATTGAATTTACTAAAACTACAGATTTATCCAATAAATTGATTCTATTAAAAGGATCGAGAGGGGTTGGTCTAGAAAGTCTAGTTCCCTTTTTGTAATTTGATTCGATTATTAAAATTAAGTAAGATACACAACAAAAAAAGGGGCTTAAACGCCCCTTCTGAATTGATATAAATATCGATTAATCTTTCACTACTTTATATCCCGGATATTTCTTAGGATCAAAAACGAACTTATCCTCTTCAACGGAAGGATTGGAAGTAAACTTTGTCAATGTATAAGTCATCGTTGTTCCATCTTTTGCTTTCATTACCGCTTTCTTAAGTTCATTATCAGACTTAGAAATGTACAAAATGATGGTATGGTAATCTACACTTTTTGGGTTTTTCGGATACAAATTAATAACGTGTACCGCTTCACCATCCAATTTTTCTTCTTTATCGTATTTGTTGTTGAATCCAGTTTCCCAAATGGTCATTAACTTTTTTGGATTCATATTGTCCTCGTCGTTTGCAGTTGCACTCGCTTCGTAAACACGTTTCTCGTCCTTGACAATCGTCCAAGTTTTCATACCGTTGGAAATGATGGTGTTTTCACCGTAAGATGCATAAAACTTATCACCTTTTACCCAACCTTTTCCAATTTCACTTTGATTCGATCCGTTCGAAGTATTTTTAATGGTTGCACTAAATTCAATATAAAAAGACTTTTGTGCTTTCATCTTTGACGACAATTTATCAAGAATTGCCTGTGATTTAGCATCTTGGCCAAAAGTTACAGAAACCAATGTGAATGCTAAAAATGTTAATAGAAATTTCATTTTGACTTATTTTTCGGTACAAATATCACAAATTGTGCCAAATAATCATGTTAAGTTCTTGCTAATTATTTATATCAACAAAAACATATCCCATTAAACAAGACCTTTAGATCGAAGAAATTCTTCTAAAGCTTGATCATCTGAATACAAAACTTCACGTGCTTTACTTCCTTGGAAAGGTCCAATAATTCCGTATCCTTCTAACTGATCAACGATTCGACCAGCACGATTATAGCCTAATTTTAATTTTCGTTGAAGCAAACTGGCTGAACCTTGTTGGTGAATAACTACAATA
>CAYRMV010000088.1:0-14277 GCA_964425255.1 uncultured Flavobacteriales bacterium | reverse complement strand
AAAAATTCATCCCTCCCATTGCTCCTAAAAATGCTTCATTCGTTCTAAAAACAGCATATTTCTGGGCGAATATCGGTGTTGTAATGAAACAACAAATAATAAGAAAGTTTTTGATCGTAATCATTTGGTTAATGCTACTTTTTGGGTCAGTAAAATAGATTCGTTTGCCGTAAAAGCGACGAGGTAGGTACCATTGGCTAGTTTCGAAAAATCATAGTCCAAACTATGTTCTCCAGGAAGTGTAGGTGCGTTGTCAATGGAAGCGATTGTTCTTCCTGCTAAATCACGAATTTCGATTTGAACTTTAGATTCTTTGTGCAGGAAATACCGTATTTGAACCATACCTGTTGTTGGATTCGGATGACATTTCAACCATAAGTTCTCTTTGAATAATTCAGCAGTACTCAATTCTTTACAAGCCACATAATCAACGCGATTATCAATAAAATCCTGAAAACGAACATGGTCGATGGCTTCATCTGGTGCTTGAAACCAATCTTTCACCACGGAACTAAATACCTGTCGGTAATCATGTTGCATCGGAATATTTCCACTTTGCAAAGCATTTGGCGTTAAATTTGGATTTGTTCCATAGACACCTGGATTCAAACACGTTCCAAAGACCAACATCGGAGCGGCATTTCCGTGATCGGTTCCATAACTAGCATTGGAAGCTACGCGACGACCAAATTCAGAAAAAGTCATGGTCAAAACACGATCGGCTAAGCCCATATTTTTCAAATCATCGTAAAACGCCTTCACAGCGGACGAAATATGATACATCAAAGCAGCATGGCCTCCCATAGTTGTATCGGAATTGATTACCTGATTGGCATGTGTATCAAAACCGCCGATGCGACAAAGGAAAATTTTCGTTCCAATTCCACCACTAATTAATCGAGAAACAATTTTCAATTGAGGTGCTAGCGGATTATGCAAGGCATTACTTGGAGCGATAAATGGATACATGTCCGGATAAATTGTTCCTGAATTGGATCCTGCATTAAACACATCTTTCAAGCGACCTGCATAATTATTGGATTGTTTTTCAATTTGCATGATGTATTCCAATTCATCACCTGCATGTGTATCGGGAAAACTCAGCGGTGGCTCTGCACCTACGCTGTTGATTAAATCATAAAATGCATTGGGATCTTGAATGGATAATCCAACCGGAATTCCTTCATTTCGATGAAAGGCTAAAGAAACTCCTGTTCCAATTTCAATAGCCAACGGATCAGGCAAAGTTGCATTCGGGTAACCATCTGGGTAGTCTGGGTGAAAATGTTCGAAATAACGCCCCATCCATCCAGAGCTAAAATATTCATTGTAGTCGCCACCCATGTACCAAACATCTCGACTTCGGAAGTGCGAACCATTCATGTTTTCATACGAAACACTTTGTATAACCGCCATATTACCATCGTCATACATGGATTTTGCCCCTGTCATATCGGGATGCAATCCAACTTGTTTTTCGTCAGGTAAGGTAGCATCTAAAGTGATGTATTTTCGAGGACCAACTTGTGGAATAGCAATGTTTGCTCGATGATTGTAATATTGAGCGTATTGATTGATTGGAACCACCATGTTCAACCCATCGTTTCCTCCATGCAATTGAATCAAAACCAAAATCCGATCATTCATACTCGATTTGGCCATTTTATGTAAAAAGCCATTTCCTTCAAACGCATGAAGCGGAACGCCGTTCAACTTGAGCATCATGCCAGATCCCATGAGGGAAGATAAACGAATAAAATCGCGTCTGTTCATACAAATGAGTTAATAAAGTTGGTATTCGGGTGATTGCATCATTGCAAGAAAAAGTGCTTCTAATTGCCCTCTAACGTTGGAGTCATTTCCTGTATTTTCAAAAGCAGTCCATTCATTTGTCCAGTTAAATGCAGACAATTGATCCAATAAAACAGCATCTCGGAAATACGTAAATCGATCGTTATCAATAGAAATCGGGAAAAGCCAAGAAACCAATTCAGTCATTAAACTATCGGGATCAGACGGATTGGAACATTTATCCAGAACAAACTGAACCACATCTAATTTTACTAGTTGTACCCCATTTCCATTTTCAATTCCGTTGATTAATATTTCAGCTAATTTATACCGATTTGCCAAGTAATTAGACGAAATCCAGTAACGCTGAAAATCAGGAAATTGAAAATAAGGATCGTATCCCGCCACATCATACGGCTCGAAGAGTTCCAACCCTTGTAAACTCAATTGATGATTTATTTCACCAAAAAGTTCATAATGAAGCTCCAAAGCCGTATTTCTAGATGGAACTTCCAGCTCGAACAAACGCAAGGTTCCTATCGTCAAATCAATCGGAGACTTGATTATCGCTCCAATGTTGTTATCACTTGTAATGGGTGTGTCCAAATCATAAAAATGTTCGCTTTTAAACAACACTTCAAGGACACTCATAATTTCAAAATTACTGTTCTCTAATACAGTAGCTAAAGGCTCAATGATGTCGGTTTCGATTTCCGGTGTAATTTCAAAATAAACAAATTCGCGGTAAATTCTTCTACAAATATGCTTTGCCGTATTTGGCGACGCAAAAATCATTTCGATAGCATCATCCAACTCTTGGTAAACAGCGTCTATGGTTGTATTCGTACCTTGTACATCTGTGGTTGTAATCTGAGCGTTATTGAATGCCGATGAAAATTGCTTTGTATTTACGTCGTGTTGAGAAGAAATCGTGCCATTGCCTGATTTCACTTTACCCGTTGGTAAGTTTGTTTCTAAATCAATTGTCTGATAGCTGTTGTCAATTCCCCAACCTGTGAATACTTTGGTTAACGCTTGAACATCTTGCTCCGTGAAATGAGAATAATTTCCTGGACCAACTTCCTCCCCTTTTCCAACGGTGAATAATTCCAAAAACTCACGTGCAAAATTTTCTTGGGGTACACCTTTGATATTCAAATTACCATCTAAATGAATCAACATGGCGTTATCAATACAAATGGCTTTGACCAACTTCTTGTAATTTCCAAGTGCATAGTACCGTATCAAACGCAAATAATCAATGGCAAACTGCGGATTACCATCAATGCGCGACATGATCATTGGGAAATGCGTGTGGTAAAACCAAACCATGCGATCCGTTAAATTTGCTCCAGAAACGCGCATATTTTCCAACCACCAACTACGTGTGTAATCAGCAATTGTTGTGTTGAACGTATCAGGATGTTTTAGATTTGGATGCACCCAATTTGTCCCATTCATTGGATCGATTGGCAATGGAGGAAGCGGTTGAAGTTGCAACAAAGCTAAAAATGCCGTTTGAGCATCCATGGAAGCAAAATCGGATATTTGCTGAAGTGTCGGTCCCATGGTCGCACGTCGCAACAAATGAGCAGCTTTACTTTCTCCGAGTGAACCTGAAATGGGATTCAGTGAGGCCATACGTTGATTTTTAAGTTAAGCAAAACAAGTTTTACTCAATCGATTTTTATTCAACGCTAAGGTACAGATTTTCTTTGAAACGAAATGACCGTTAAAACAATAAAATGTACAGAAAAAAATAAATCTCTACTTTTTAACTATCTACAATGATTAAATAACTTTAGATTGAAAATAAAATTAGCTCATCGAAGTAACTTCATTGAATCTGCTTGGTTTTTTGAATTCAATTTCATTTGATACATCTTGATTATAAATAAAAAAATGAAAAATCTTTTTTTCTAGCGAACTTTCGCTAATTTTGCAAAACAAATCAATGCAAAAACTTTCGCTATGGAAGAACAAATACGCTACAAGAAAAAAACATATCCTATTTCGGATAAATTTTCAAGCTATTTACGCAAATATAGTCGCTATGCGAAACTCCCTGTCAGTTACGAAGATTTTTTGCGTTTTGATGAAGGCTTACCTATTTTTGACGACCAAGGAAACAACACACTTTGGATTACTGCATTTTACACCGCTCAAGAACGAATTGAATTAGAAAACGCCATTAAACAAATCTACTCCATCTTGCATGTAGATGGAACAGATGAGATGTTTCCATACTTAAGTGTTGATACCATCGACTTTTGTACATTTGGGAATACTAAGCCTTTTCGAATTAAAGTTCGAAATATCTTAAACGATAACTATGTCTTTTTCTATGTAAAAAAAGCGGATGCATCAAGGGTTTATGGTTTGGAACTTGAACATCTTTTGTCGCCAAATCAAATCAATTTTTTGGTCTGTGGCGAAACACTTATTGAAGAGCATATATCCGGAATTCCTGGCGATTATTTCATGGATTATTATCTTAATAAATGTACCCATTCAGAGAAATCTGCCATCGCCAAAGAATTTGTTAAATTCAACGAGCGCTGTTTTGTTCGACTACTAGGCGACATGCGGGCATACAATTATGTGGTGGTGGTAAGCCATGATTTTGATCGCATTATGTATCGTTTTCGACCAATTGATTTTGACCAACAATGTTACGAAGGAGATCCTGAAATTTATTTCCCCTTCACTTTTCGGGAAAACAAACCCTTGCAAGATTTAGTCAATGAAATTCTTTCTCCTGGTTCGATCGAGCAATACAAACGAGAAGAGCGGGGCTTGATTGCCAAACGGGCATCTTCCGAAGAATACCGATTAAAGTTTTTACTTGAAAGCATGAAAGAAGTTGAACTTGCACCAAAAGAACATTTTCAACAACTTCAAAAACATCTTTTCAACTTAACGAAAGATGTCAACTTCAAGCGATCAAAAGAAATGGGCGATTTATTGGCAAGTGCGATTCAATTTGTCCTTCGAAATTATCAAAATATCAACCCTTATATTATTCATTAAATCAAAATCCCTCTATGAAAATTAAAAAAATACTTGTTGCAAATAGAGGTGAAATAGCCATTCGTGTGTTGCGTTCATGTACTGAATTAAACATCCAAACTGTTGCTATTTACACTTTCGAAGATCGCTATTCGCAACATCGCTACAAAGCAGATGAAGCATATCAAATTGGCAACGAAAATGAGCCATTAAAACCTTATCTTGATATTGATGCAATTGTAAATCTCGCATGTGAAAAAGGAGTTGATGCCATTCATCCTGGATATGGATTTTTATCAGAGAACAAACATTTTGCTCAAGCTTGTCGTGATAAAGGAATCATTTTCATTGGCCCTGACCCCAAAGTAATCGAAAGTTTAGGGGATAAAATTACTGCAAAACGAGTAGCAACAGCGTGTCATGTACCTGTTATTGAAAGTAGCCAAAAGGATTTAACAGACATTACAATTGCCATTCAAGAAGGTGAACGCATCGGTTATCCTGTCATGTTAAAAGCAGCAGCTGGCGGTGGTGGTCGCGGAATGCGCATTATTCGTTCTTCAGAAGAAATGAAAAATAATTTTTCTTCGGCAAAAAATGAAGCTTTAAATGGCTTTGGCGATGACACGATGTTTTTAGAAAAATACGTCGAAAATCCGAAGCATATCGAAGTACAAATCGTTGCTGATAATCATGGAAACATTCGCCATTTATTCGAACGTGATTGCTCCACTCAACGTCGTCATCAAAAAGTCGTTGAGGTGGCACCGTCTTACAACGTAGCACCCGCAATTACTGAAAAACTCTACTCCTATTCCGTTGAGTTAGCCAAAGCCGTAAATTACAACAACGTTGGTACGGTTGAATTTTTAGTTGCTCAAGATGGCTCCATTTATTTTCTCGAGGTAAATCCCCGTATACAAGTAGAACATACGGTCACCGAGATGGTAACGGGAATAGACCTCATCCGAACGCAAATTCTTATTGCAGCTGATTATGCATTGACGGGAGAAGAAATCAATATTGGAGATCAATCTTCCATTAAATGCAACGGATTTGCCATTCAATGTAGAATCACTACCGAAGACCCTGAAAACAATTTCACCCCTGATTATGGAACAATCACAACCTATCGTCATGCTGGAGGAAATGGGATCCGTCTCGACGAGGGTAGTGTGTATCAAGGAGTAAAAATAAGTCCATTTTTTGATTCCATGTTGGTGAAGATTTCTGCTTCAGCAAGAACAATCGACGGAGCAAGACGAAAAATGACGCGCGCGCTGAGTGAATTCCGTATACGAGGCGTTAAAACAAACATCCAATTTCTCCAAAATGTAATCAATCACAGTGATTTTTCATCAGGAAAAGTGAATGTCAATTTCATTCAAAACTCACCCGAACTCTTTGAATTTAGTCATTCAAAAGATCGAGCTACAAAAATTATTAGTTATCTCGGAGAAGTAATCGTGAATGGTCATCCAGATGTAAAAGTAGTCGATCACAACAAAGTATTTCGAAATCCGAAAGTACCAACATTCAACCACCATGAAGCCTATCCAAAAGGAACCAAAGACTTGTTAACCGAATTAGGTCCTGATGCTTTTTGTGATTGGCTGAAACAAGAAAAGAAAATTCATTACACCGATACCACCTTACGGGATGCACATCAATCTTTGTTAGCAACTCGGATGCGAACTATTGACATGTTGAAAGTAACAGAAAGTTATGCCAAAAATCATCCGAATACCTTTTCGATGGAAGTTTGGGGAGGAGCGACTTTCGATGTTTGTATGCGATTTTTACACGAAAATCCTTGGAAACGATTGCGTCAAATCCGAGAATCAGTTCCTAACATCCTCTTGCAAATGCTTTTCCGAAGCTCCAATGCAGTTGGATATACAGCTTATCCGGATAATTTAATCGAGCGTTTCATCATTCAAGCAGCTGAAAATGGAATGGATATTTTCCGCATTTTTGACTCATTGAATTGGGTCAAAGCGATGGAACCAAGCATTCGCTATGTTCGTGAAAAAACCAATTCGATTGCAGAAGCAAGTATTAGTTACACAGGGGACATTTTAGATAAAAATCGAGGAAAATATGACTTGAATTATTATTTACAAATGGCGAAAGACCTCGAAAATGCTGGTGCTCATATCATTTGCATCAAAGACATGGCGGGACTATTAAAGCCTTATGCTGCAACTGAACTGATCGAAGGATTAAAATCGACCGTTAAAATTCCGATTCATTTACATACGCACGATACCTCCTCCATTCAATCTGCAACATACCTAAAAGCGATTGAAGCCAATGTGGACGTTATTGATGTTGCTTTGGGAGGATTATCCGGTCTTACTTCGCAACCGAATTTCAATTCAATGGTAGAAATGACTCGTTTTCAAGAACGTCACCATGAATTTGACCGCATGAAACTAAACGAATTCTCTCGTTATTGGGAAGATGTTCGGGAATATTACTATCCATTTGAATCAGGTTTGAAAGCAGGAACTGCTGATGTGTATCACCATGAAATTCCAGGTGGTCAATATTCAAACTTACGGCCACAAGTGGATTCTCTTGGACTGACAGACCGATTTGACGAGGTAATTGATATGTATCGACAAGTAAATGATTTGTTTGGTGATGTCGTAAAAGTAACACCGAGTTCAAAAGTTGTTGGTGACATGGCAAATTTCATGGTTGCAAGTAATATTACTCCTAGCGATGTTTTGACAAAAGGAAATGAAATCTCATTCCCAGAATCGGTAATTAACTTCTTCAAAGGAGATTTAGGTCAACCTGTTGGTGGCTTTCCGAAAGAGGTACAAAAAGTCATTTTGAAAGAAACACAAGCCTATACTGATCGACCAAACGAGCACATGCAACCTTTAAACATTGAACAGGAATTCAGCTTATTTGAACAAAATTTTCAGAAAAATTTCCCACGAAAACTGGAATTAGAAGATTATCTGTCGTATGCTTTGTATCCAAAAGTTTTCAAAGAAGTGCATGAAAAAATTATTGCTTACGGTGATGTTAGTACGATTCCAACCAAGAATTTTTTCTACGGAATGGAAACGCATGAAGAAATCATGGTACAGATTTCTGAAGGAAAAACGATTTTGATCAAACTTTTATCCGTTGGTGCCCCAAACAAAGAAGGAAAACGAACTGTGTTTTTCAAAGTGAATGGTCAAAACAGAGCGATTGAAATTATTGATCGATCGTTGAAAATCGAAACAATAACAAACAGAAAAGCAGATTCTTCAAACACGAAAGAAATCCCGGCACCGCTTCCGGGCAAACTCATTCATTTGTATGTGCAAGTGGGTGACTCGGTGAAAGAAAACGATCCGTTATTTATTGTGGAAGCAATGAAAATGGAAAATGTGGTTCGCGCACATGCTACTGGGAAAATACAAGAAATTGTTTTAAAAGAAAACTCCATGGTGGGACAAGACGATTTAGTTTTGGTTTTAGCATAGTCTTACAATTCCACTATCCGACAAGCAAAGCTCCATTCGAAAAAAAATGTTTGAATGGGGCTTTAATCGGGTAATCAATCCAATAATACTTCTTTTCCTTCCGAATCAAGGTAAAACAATTCACCCGATCGCGATAAACGAAAAAGGGAGTGCACCCATTCTATTTTTTCGAACTCTACAGGAAGAATGATTCGATTATTGGGAGCAATCACTCCATACAAAGGCAAATGTTTGACTTTTAAGAAATCATTTCCCAACACTTCGATTTCACCCAAATTGGGGTACGAGCGTATTTTTCCATTCTGATCAATAACTGTCCAACCGGATGAAAACATAACGGATGCCAATCCCTGATGAAAAGGCTTAGCTCGCAAATAAGAACGATGAAATGTATTTTCAAATTGTTTGTTTAGATAAAAAGATTTCATTCCAATTCGGTCGGTAGAAACCATAATAAACCCAGATTCATACGATCCTTCAACCCGCGATAAATCGTCCCGAAAAGCTCCCGAATGCAAATGATAGAGAACGTGATTTTTTTGAGAGACAAAACTAACAATCGAATCAGACACAAAACGGAAACGCTTTTTTTGCACATAATTCGATAAAACTTCCTCCCAATTTTGATTGAAAAGTCGATCTACTTTATCTGCCGATTTTAGAAGAAAATAACCCGAAGAAAAAAATTCCACCGATGCCCAATCCGATATGTTGTTTACTTTCTCCCCTGTTTCAGAAAAAACCTGCCCTTTTCCAGAAGGAACAAACAACAAACCGTTGTAAAAATGAGCAATCGAGCCTTCTAATTTGAATTTCGCCATTTTTTTACCTAACTCATTATAAACGGTAACTTTCTCATTATCCTGTTCAACCCAATGGTAAGTGAGCGAATCTACAAACACTTTTTTTCCTTCGATTCGCTTAAGCAATTCCCCTTTTTCATCTCTAATTTCGACAATTCCAGCTTGAAGTGCCAAATACCAATCTCCGCATTTTTCAATGGATTTATACTGAAAAGGGATCAACGTATCTCCTAGAACATCCAACACTCCCAACCGTGATTTTATTTCAGCAAGAAAAACACCTTCACCTAGAAAAACTTCTGGTTTTACTGTCGATTCTCCTAAAAGAGAACCTTTTCTATCATAGATTTCAAACACTTTTTTATTCTTGATCACAAACTGATCAAACGCTTCCAAGCGAACCGAACTTCCTGTCTCTTTGACCATACCAAAGTCGGTATGAAATACCTGTTTTTTCCCGCGAAGATCATATACCCGCAACGAACCTTTTGTTCGATCTGGAGCAGGAAGTTGCATGTCTTTTTTTTCAAAATATCCATTCGTTAAAAAAGTAGCTGATGGAACTTTTTTTACTTGAAAAACAGTGTCTCCCATTGCTGAAACGCGTTTTACTTCGGCATAAATCGGGTCAATCACAAAACCTTTCGCATTAACAACTCCCCATCCTTTTTCGGTTTTGACGATCGCATAGCCCTTATGAAATTTCTCTGCAAACTCAAAATCTTGATCAAACAATCGATTTCCAGCAGAGTCGAGGTAATTCCATTTGCCAAAGATATATTTTACGTGAGTATAAAGCTTTTTGGTTTTCGCATCGTAGTAAACAGAAGATTGATTCCAACTAGCAAAAGGAAAATCAGCTGGATTGATGTAAGGGGTTGCAATGGGATCTGTCGGTTCACAAAATTCTTGTGTTCCATTAGCACAAAAACGAATGTACGGTTCATTCGAACAGTCCACATACGCCACATCAATTAAACTATCCGATTGAAGTGCAATTCCCCATCCTCCCGTGTGCGAAAACCGAAAAAAGGGATGTTTTTTAGCTTGAGTTGAATCTACATGTAATACCCGAAATTGATTGACGTCTTTTCCGTTTGACCAACGCGTAAAGCGATAATTAATCATTTCATTTTTCTCAATTGGATTGACCAATAGACTGTAGCAAGAATTGGGTAAAAAAATCACTCGGTTGTAACGTGGTGTAAGTAAAACGGAATCCTGTTGATTTTTCAATCCCCAAATTGCAGCCGTGCCAATCCATCTTTTCGACGCGTCAACCCTACTAATTGTATCATAAAACCAACCCAAAGCCAACAAGCGTGCATCGATGTTCAAAGGCATAAAAGAAGATTGATTCGATCGAATGGTAACGGCATTTTCCAGAACAACTTGATTGAAAATTTGATGCTTTTCATTCAATTGCATGACGTTCAAATTTCGTCCATTCCATGCTTTCAAAAGTGTTCCTTCTAATTTGATTTGGTCGTAAACAGCTGGTAAAATTTCCTTTCTGTATTTTTTTGAATATAAACCAACAGAATTGGAAACTGATCGAACATAAAACAAATCATCAACCTCATTGTAGCGCGTGAATTTACATGGAAGTACTTGCTGGTATTGAGCATCATACAAACCCACACAATCGCCAATGCGAACTTCCACGTAATCCAATAAATATGAAATGTAATCAAATTGAATGGGAAGAATTAGTTTCCCATTTCGATCAACCAAGCCCGACTTGTTCTTTTTCCAAACCACAAATAATCCATTTTCATAAGGGAAAATTTGATCACATGGATATGAAAACTCTTCTTTTCGTGTTTCTCGATCAACTAAATATGCCTTCTTCGCATCGGAAAAATGAATGTAATCTTCCGATATCCATACCTCTTTCGCGTCTTTTTTTAATGGAAAAATCCCTTTGGAATCAACTGCCAACGTGAATCGATCTGAACGCCAAATGAAGTAATCAAAATCAGATTGAAAAATAGAAGGCAAACCCATTTCATTTGAGAAAATGGACTCTCCCTCATCCTGAAGTACTCCTGTTGGATCGAACAACTGAAAACAAACACGACTAGAATCACTTAAAATCAAAAAATTCTGGAAGTGTTTTACTACATTTTTTGGGCTTTGGATTTCGATTTTCTTTCGTGACAAAAGATTAAATAAATATGGAATGGTATCTTCTTCAACGTACACCCAATTTTCTTCCAGTTGAACCAAGGTATCACAAGTAAAATGAATCGTTTCGGGTAGAATACTCACTACTTGTTGCTTTTCATCATCTGAAACCAAATAAAAACCATGATTCAAGGGTGAAACGGACAAATAAGTTGCTTTAATCAACTCATTTCCTTGACCATCAAGCACACCTTGAAATCCATTTTGGTCAAAAAAGGCAGTTCCTTTCTGATCAAAATTTCCTACATAGTGGTAATTCTCTGGTAATTTCAGTTCATTTCCTTTGCTTTTCAAATACCAATTTCCATTTTTGTGGATGGGTAAAATCAATCGAGATTGCCCAAAGATTGAACTCGAAAAAAAGAGAAAAATCAAGCAGATACATCGAGCTAAATGGATCATGTTAGCTTTCAATTAGTGAAGCAATCTGATTCGTCAAATCTTTTCCTGATTTCAATTGGATGCCCGTATTTTTAAAAGTAAATGTATGCGGTTTATTGAATGCCTCTTTGTCACGAACGGGATCAAATGCCTTATTTCCAATTGAAACAATCGTATTGTCTGGTAAAATCCCAATGATGCAATTCTTTTTCTTACGGTCAAAAGTAAAGGTATTCCAATCACTCATTTCGATGCGAACTTGCGAATTCATTTCAGGGCAAACCAAATACATACTCACGAATTTCATTTTCTTCACTCCGGGAGCTTCAAAAGTTGCTACGATTCGCGTTGGATCTTCCATTCGGTGAATGATATCCCAATTGTAGGTTCCAAAACCGTTTATCTCAATGGAACGAAGTGTAACACCTTTAGCTACATTGTCTTGATATGCAAGCAATTCGCTAAAATCTTTTTCTTGTTCTTTCAAAACGGTTTTTGATTCAGCAAGAGCATCTTCCAAAAAATAAGGTTTGACTGCAATCGTTTTGCTTATTTTATCTCCTTTTACTTCAAGAATATATTCCCCTGGCAGCTCACCCTCAATTATTTGAGAATTAAAATTTCTACTTTTTAATACATTTTGGTCTTTAGCAGATAATTTTTGAACCGCTTTCCACGCCACGATGTTTTTCCCAGCCAAAGACTTGATCGACTGAACATTACTTGGCTGAACATCCAACAAGGTTGGCTTTTCCTCTTTCACTGATTTTATAGCTTTAACTTCATTTGTCTTCATGGGTGTTCCTGTTTTAGTTGTTAGGTAATCCCATTTCCCTGTTTTTTCATCGATTTGATAAAAATTATAACACGGTGTATCTTGGATCGAAGCGAGTTCAATGTTCGCTTTTTTGTTGGGAGCTAACTCCAGTTTTTTTCCTTTTTGTTTGGCTCCAATCGTAAACATCCCCCCAGATTCAAAATCATGTCTCACTCCAGCAGAATCGTATTTCATCGGAATTCCCGACAAAATAATATCGGTCAATGTGTGGTATTCTTTCCATTCGATGGTCACTTCACCTTGAACTGCTTTTCCGTTTTCATTCACGAATGCATTTGCAGGAAACGCCAATTTCCCTCCATTCGGCAAAGAAATAACAGACTCCGTAGTTGCTGAAACTTGAAACGTTCGGACAGGAGTTTCCAAGCCTTCAAATTCTTGAATTACACTTTCCGTTTCTGTTTCTTTTTGCACAATTTGATTCTTGGCATTTTTGTTATCAGCCTGACAACTAGACAGCAATAGTATGCTGATTACGGGAAAAAAAATCGCTTTGCTCATACCTTTCGTATTTGGGTTTGGTTTATAATGTCAAAAAAAGGAAAAAGTAACGACTAATACGTGTAAAACTACAAAATTAACAGAATAAAAACAGGTAAATCAGGCATATAGCGTAGTTAGACATCAGGCTAAAAGACATTCAGCCAAAAAAAACATCAAATCAACTCAAGATGTGATTTTTTCACTATATTCGCAGAATAATACAGCAAAACGATGTTAATTAGATTCACTATTGAGAATTTTCTGTCATTTAGAGAGAAACAGACTCTTTCAATGATACCGGGGAAAGGCTCTCTTAAATCACATCATAAATCGACCACAATAAAAGGAGTTTCGGCTTTAAAAGCAGGGGTTATCTATGGAGCAAACGCCTCAGGAAAATCAAATCTAATTAAGGCGATAGACTTTGGGAGAAAAACCGTTTTGAAAGGAACTAAGCCTGAACAGCCGATAAGTACAAGTTTTTACAAGCTTGATAAAAAATTTCTAAACAAACCAACATATATTGAGTATGAAATCCAGCATAAGGAAAAAAACTATGCTTACGGATTTATTCTAAATGCCAAAGAAATTGTGGATGAATGGTTGTTTGAATTAAATAGAACTAGTGAAACAAAAATTTTCGAAAGAAAAAATACAAATGAATATGATTTAGATTTTTTATTTAAGAAGAATAAAAAATCGGAAGAAAAACAGTTTATAGAGTTTACAGCAAAAGGTACACCGAGAAACCAGCTATTTATCACACAAATCAGAAATACAAATGTCACTGACAACGTAACAGACATTCAAGACATATTAAATGTTATTGATTGGTTTCAAAACTCTTTAACTGTTATATATCCAGGCACAAAAAACATTAGTAAAAAATTTGAACTACATAAAGACACAAATCTTCAACAAGTGTTCAAAGATATGCTCGGCTACTTTGACACAGGAATTGATGGAATAGAATTTAAGGAAGTTGATTTTGAGAAAATGGATATTCCTATTGAAGTTAAAGAAGATGTTAAGAATGATTTATTTAGCGAAAAGTCTGAAAAAACAAGTGCTTTTTTATCAAATACTCAAGATGACAAATATTATGTGATTTCCAAAATAGATGACCTAACCATTCAAGCTAAGTTGCTAAAAACCAAGCATAAGATTGTTGGTGGAGGATTTGAACTTTTTGATTTGAAAGATGAATCTGATGGTACAAGAAGGGTAATGGATTTAATACCTTTGTTAATAGATTTTTTCAGAGGAGGAAATGTTTTTATTGTTGATGAAATTGAGA
>CAYRMV010000087.1:0-14512 GCA_964425255.1 uncultured Flavobacteriales bacterium | reverse complement strand
AGTGTCAAGCTCAGATAGAAAATTCATTTTTCAATAAAAAGTTGTTTGCGTGAAGATACATATTTGATATGAATTAAGTTGATTTTTGTAGAATTTTAAGAAATCAATTCAACAGTTTTTTTACAATTCGCGTTTTTGGATAGAGGAAAACAGCTGTTATTCGTTCATAATTTACAAAATTGTAACAAATATGTGTATTTAGTTTATCATTTCTGTTAGGATATTTACACCATGCAGCACAGAGGTGAAATTGTAGAACGGGAAGTGAGGTTAAGTGGTTATTCTATTTCTAAGTTAGCCAAACGGTTAGGAAGAAGTAGAAGATGGTTATACAATATTTTTGATAACCCACTTGTTCCTATTGATGACATTTTACGCATTGGATCAGTGATTCATGTAAATTTTAATCCTTTGATTGATGAACTTGCCCACAAAGCGCATTTCCAAGAGGATATGAAAGACTACAAAACCATGAAAGAAGAATTGGACATGTGGAGAAACAAATATTACCAACTTCTAGAAGAACACAATCAATTATTGAAAGAAAAAGGTTCAAAAGAAGAATAGCTATTCAGTTTTATTCATGCTTCTAAGTTCGTAAAGTTGATAATCTTCAAATTTTCGTTCATTTTTTAACTGGAACGGAGCATAAAATTCCGATAATTTGAGTCATAATTTTGAAAGTTTTTTCGTTTCCAAAAAACAATTTCATTTGTGGCGGGTTTGTTTTTTGAAGTTAAATACCTTTAATTTGCACCGCAAACGTGCATTTCATATTTCAAAATAATCCAAACATGGCCAAAAATTTAGTGATCGTTGAGTCCCCAGCAAAAGCAAAAACAATCGAAGGATATCTCGGAAAAGACTTCGTTGTGAAATCCAGTTACGGGCACGTTAGGGATTTGGCATCCAAAGGTTTGGCAATTGATATTGAACACGACTTTGCGCCCCAATACGAAGTCACTCCCGACAAAAAAGCAGTAGTTTCTGAACTGAAAAAATTAGCGAAGGAAGCCGAGACGGTTTGGCTCGCAACCGATGAAGACCGTGAAGGAGAAGCCATTTCTTGGCATTTGTTTGAGACTTTAGGCCTTGCTAAAAAAGACACAAAACGGATCACTTTCAACGAAATTACAAAAACAGCGATCATTAAGGCGATCGAAAATCCACGTTCAATCAACCAGGAATTAGTCAATGCACAGCAAGCTCGTCGTGTGTTAGATCGTTTGGTTGGTTTTGAACTTTCTCCCGTACTTTGGAAAAAAGTAAGACCTAGTTTGTCAGCTGGTCGCGTTCAATCGGTGGCTGTTCGTTTAATCGTTGAACGTGAAAAAGAAATTTTGGCTTTTAATTCGGAATCGTATTTTAGAATTCAAGCTATTTTCTCCAAAGGAAAAGATAAAATCAAAGCGGAGGTTTCCAAAAATATTAGTTCAGAAAAAGAAGTACAAGCATTTTTAGAAGCTTGTGCAACTGCCACTTTTGAAGTATTGGATGTGCAGCAAAAACCGGCAACTAAAACGCCTGCAATGCCATTTACGACTTCAACGCTACAGCAAGAAGCCAGTTTGAAATTAGGTTTTTCTGTTTCCAGAACGATGTCTGTTGCACAACGCTTGTATGAAGCAGGAAAGATTACCTACATGCGTACCGATTCGGTCAATTTATCCGAAACTGCAATCGAAGGGGCAAGAGCAGAAATTATTCGTGCTTACGGAAATCAATATTCGAAACCAACAAAATACCAAAATAAAAATTCGAACGCGCAAGAAGCCCACGAAGCAATTCGCCCTACTGATTTTGCGGTTCATTCTACAACAGGTGAATCCGATGAGGTGAAATTATATGATTTGATTTGGAAACGTTCTATCGCTTCTCAAATGAGCCATGCCAAATTGGAGCGAACAACCATAAAAATAGGAAACGAAAAAGTTTCTGAAATCTTCCAAGCGAAAGGGGAAGTAATTCAATTTGATGGATTCTTAAAAGTATATCTTGAATCGAATGTAGATCAAGATGATGAAGATGAAGAAACGACTTCTGAACTTTTACCTGCTGTTGTTGTTGGTGAGAGCTTAGAAAAGGATCTTATCAAAGCAACTGAACGGTTTTCTCGACCAGCACCTCGTTATGTGGAAGCATCTTTGGTGAAAAAACTAGAAGAGTTGGGAATCGGTCGTCCTTCTACGTATGCTCCAACTATTTCGACGATTCAAAAAAGAGGTTACGTAGAGAAAAAAGAGCGAGAAGGAGAAGAAAGAGCATATACTTATTTCGAATTGAAAAATGGTCAGATTTCTCAATCGAAAAAAACAGAAATTACGGGGAAAGAAAAGAATAAACTTTCTCCAACTGATATTGGAATTGTCGTAACTGATTTTCTCATGGAACATTTTGATCGCATCATGGATTACCATTTTACGGCTGATGTGGAACAACAGTTCGATGAAATTGCACAAGGAATGAAAGAATGGACTAAAATGATCCATGATTTTTACAATCCTTTCCATGAAAATGTAACTGACACACTCGAAAATTCGGAACGTGCTACAGGTGAACGCGAATTAGGTATTCATCCAATAAGCAAGAAAAAAATCATCGTTCGAATCGGTCGTTTTGGCCCAATGGTTCAAATCGGAGATGAAAAAGAAGATGGTGAAAAACCTCAGTTTGCTAGTTTACGTGGAGATCAGTCGATTAATACAATCACCTTAGAAGATGCACTTGAATTATTCAAATTACCAAGAACATTGGGAGAATTTGAAGGACTTGTTGTTAAAGCAAATGTTGGTCGTTTTGGACCTTATATACAACATGGCAAAGCGTTTGTTTCTTTGAAAAAGGAAGATGATCCGATGACCGTTGATTTGGACAGAGCAACTGAATTGATTCTTCAAAAACGGGAAGATGATGCAAATAAAATTCTGAAAACATTCCCAGAACGTGAGGATGTACAAATTTTAAACGGTCGTTGGGGAGCATATTTGAAATATGGTAAAGAAAACGTGAAACTTCCAAAAGATTCCGATATTGCTACGTTGACTTTGGAAAAATGCATCGAATTAGCAGAAGCACAAGCGGCTGCTCCTAAAAAGAAAGTTCCGCGTAAGAAAAAATAAGGCATGAAAGACATTTCAATTTACTTTCAACCCGTATCAGTAGATTTTGATGCGTGCATGGAAAGTTCACTCGGAAATTCCATACAAATTCATTCAAAAGAAGGTTTCCCAACTTTAAATAAAGGGGGAATTGCTTTGTTGTATTGTCCTGAATTTCGACGTGGTGAAAAAAAACTTCATGGAAAAAAAGACGATCGTTTTCGAGCAGAATTGTATCAATTATTCCCCACAATTCATTGGAAAAAAGAGATTTACGATTTAGGTGACTTATTACCAGGTGAACGAATAGAAGACACGTATTTTGCCCTACAACAAGTAATTGCTGAGTTAGTAAAAAAGCAAATTATACCAGTAATTATTGGGGGAAGTCAAGATTTAACGTTCGCTCAGTATCAAGCGTATCAACAATTGGAACAAACAGTTAATTTAACTACGATTGATTATCGATTTGATTTAGGTTCTCCAGAAGAAGAAATTTCCATGAATGGGTATTTGAGTCAAATTTTGATGCATCGTCCATGTTACTTATTTAATCAAAGTACAATTGGATTGCAAATGCCGTTTATTCAACACCAAGAATTGGATTTAGTTGAGAAATTATATTTCGATGCATGTCGTTTGGGGGAGTACAACGCTGATTTCAAAGTGGCCGAACCTTATTTACGTAATGCAGATTTGCTGAGTTTGGATCTTTTGTCAATCCGAAAATCGGAAGTGGAAGGAACATTTTTTGTTCAACCTAACGGATTTTATGCCGATCAAATATGTCAAATTGCTAAATATGCTGGAATTAGTGATAAACTAACCAGTTTTGGAATATATAATTTGTTTCCTGATGAGTTAGGAATAACGACCCATGCACTAGTTGCTCAGATTATTTGGTATTTCTTAGATGGTGTTTCTCAACGAAAAGGAGATTTTCCTATTGGTAGTAAAAAAGAATACACAAAATTCCGAGTTCACCTGGAGGAACAGAATGAAGAGTTGGTTTTTTACAAGAGCAACAAATCCGAGCGCTGGTGGATGGAAGTTCCCTATCCTCCGAAAGAAGGAGTTCGATTTGAAAGACATCACATGGTTCCATGTAATTGGGAAGATTACCAACGAGCTATGCAAAATGAGATGCCAGACTTGTGGTGGAAAACGTATCAAAAATTATGTTAATTTCTGTTTTTAGTTGAATTTTTAACAAACGAAACAAATATTTCATTTCAGACGTACAAAAAGTTGCACAAGTTGAATCAAATCTTTAATTTCGATTTTAATTCACATTGGATTGTGGAAAAACAGAAGTTTTTGATAAAAAATTTCATTTGTAAATAAAAATATTTATTTTAGTGCCCAATTGACAGACTGTTTACACCAGTTTGTAATAGTTTTATGTAAAAACTAACGCCGATTTATGAAGAAAAAAGTACTTGCTCTCTCTGCTTTCGTAGCTCTTTACGCTGGAGTTTCGTTTGGTCAACAGGATAAGTTATTGACACATTTTGTGTACGATAAGATGAGCGTTAATCCAGCTGCAACTGGAATTGACAATGGGATTTGCGCAACTTTGATTTATCGAAATCAATGGGATCGCGTAAATGGTGCCCCTAATTCAGCTGTTTTTAACACTGAGGCAAATTTAGGTGACTTTATTCCTTTACCATGGTCAAGTGGTGTCGGGATCAGTTTTTTCCACGATGCGATTGGTTTCAATAGACAAAACAACCTCAATTTAAATTACTCTGCTCAATTTCAAGTGAGCAATGCAGGTGTTTTAGCAGTTGGAGCAGGTTTAGGTATCTTGAATTTCGGTGTAAATCCAGTTTGGGTTCCGCCACAAACTTTGGTCGATAATGTTTTGTTGAATACACCAACTAATGGAGAAACGAAATTTGACATGAATGCTGGTGTGTATTTCAAAGGTCGTCAAGGTTATTATGTAGGTTTATCGACAACGCACCTTACACAAGCTGAATTAGCTAATTTCAATTATAACACACGTCGCCATTATTATTTGATGGGAGGTTATAAAAAGCAAGTGGGTTCGAATGGAGAAATCGATGGAAACTTATTTATGCGAACAGATTTAGCTAAATTTTCTGTCGATGTTTCTGCTCGTTATATCCATAACAATAAATTTTATGGTGGTTTAACATACCGTACTAGCGATGCGATTGCTGTAATGTTAGGGATGAGATTTGACATCATGCAAGGGAATAGATTTTCTCCAAACCTTTGGGTAGGTTATTCTTACGACATGACAATTAATAAACTTTCCACAATATCACGTGGGACACATGAAATGATGGTAAGAGGGTGTATTTCGATACCACCACCACCACCACAAATTTCAAAACATCCAAGATGGTTGTAAAATTCAAAAAAAATTAGAAATCTTTGTAACCATTTAAGCAAGGCTTCCGTTATATCAAAACAAAATTGATCCTGTAGATTGTTAATAGATATCCGGAACATAAAAAGAGGTAGAATGAAAAAACTTTTGTTAGTTGGTCTTATCGGTATTGTTTTAGCTTCTTGTAAGACAAGAACTGGACACTTGACCGGTGTTTTGGGAAGACCGGTATACCAGCCGGAAATTCCATTGGGAATGGTATACATCCCTGCTGGCTCGTACAATATGGGGGAAAATGACCAAGATGTACCTTTCTTGCATCAAACGCGATCCAGAACTGTTTCGGTGCAAGCATTTTACATGGACCAAACTGAAATCACGAACAATGAGTATCGTCAGTTTGTGGAATGGGTTCGTGATTCGATCGCGCGTGAAAAGATTTATGCTGGATTAGAAGATGACGAAGAAGCAGATCGTTACATCAATTACCAAGATGAGTATTTTGATGAAGGTGGTTTGGAAATCGTTGAATATGATCCATCTGATCGTGCATTGAACCGAACATTGTTCAGTTTGAATTGGGATCGTGAGTTTTCTTACGATGACCCGGATTTGGTTCCATTGTTAGCGGATATGTACTATCCACAACCAGAGCGTTTTTATCAACGACGTCAAATCGATACACGAAAATTGAATTTCCGTTACTATTGGATTGATTTACGTGAGGCTGCTCGTAGAGGTAGAATTGATATCGTTCCAAATGGATATGACAACCAAGGTAACTTGGTAGCTCAAAATCACCGTCAGTTAAATACTCCTCCACATCCGTTTACGGAAGATCCACAAGGAGAAGATTATGATATGGGGGTTTTGAATAAAAAAGGACAAAACAATGCAATTCGTGGTCACGAAAACCGTCAGCGTTTTATCATCGATGAAGTAATCAATGTATTCCCTGATACTTTGTGTTGGGTACGTGATTTCACTTACTCTTTCCATGATCCAATGACAAACATGTATTTCTGGCATCCAGCGTATGACAATTATCCTGTAGTTGGAGTAACTTGGGTTCAAGCAAAAGCTTTCTCTGTATGGAGAACTCAATTATTGAATTCATGGTTGGTTGCAATGGGAGATTTGTATGTGAATGATTTCCGTCTACCAACTGAAGCAGAATGGGAGAGAGCAGCTCGTGGAGATTTAGCTTTATCTGCATACCCTTGGGGAGGTCCTTATATTCGAAATGAATCAGGTTGTTTCTTAGGTAACTTTAAACCAATGCGTGGTCGTTATTTCGAAGACGGTGGTTTCCACACAGTGAAAGCATTCTCGTATAACCCGAATGGTTGGGGTCTTTACTGTATGGCTGGAAACGTTTCAGAATGGTGTGAAACTGCTTACGATGAATCGATGTATGAATTTTCTCATGATTTGAATACAGAATACCGTTATGATGCAATGGATTGGGATCCACCAAGTATGAAAAGAAAAGTAATTCGTGGAGGTTCTTGGAAAGATATAGGTTATTACTTACAAACGTCAACAAGAACGTACGAGTTTCAAGATACTGCCAAATCGTATGTGGGATATAGAAACGTGATGACTCACTTAGGTCGAGGTGGTCGTGACTTCTCACGCGAAGGAGGCGAAGAAATTCAAAGCGATATTCAACTTCGCTAAGAATAAACAAACAAATCAAAACAATTATTAAAAACCAAAAAACAAGGAAAACTATGAAACCAGGAAGTAAAGGATGGAAAAAGTTTATGGCGAAACTCTACGGTTTCGGTGCGGCAGTCGTAATCGTTGGAGCGCTATTTAAAATCATGCACTGGCCTTTTGCAGGTCCGATGCTTGTAATCGGTCTAAGTACAGAGGCATTGATTTTTATCTTCTCAGCATTTGAACCAATTCACGAAGATCCAAATTGGGAATTGGTATATCCAGAGTTGGGATTAGGTCACAGTGAAGAGCTAGATCATGCTGCGTTACCATCTTCTAAGGGAAGTCGCCACGGAGGTGGAGGTGGAACTGGAGTTACAGAACACTTAGACAAAATGTTGGAAGAAGCAAAAATTGACAGCAAGTTGATTGAGCGTTTAGGAGACGGAATGCGTGCTTTAGGTGATAACGCTGCACAATTGAAAGGAGTAACTTCTGCTGCAGCTGCAACTGATTCGTATGTTTCTAGCTTGCAAGCAGCATCTGAGCGTGTATCTTCTTTGTCTGAGGCTTATGAAAGAGCATCTGTATCTATTTCAGGAATGACTTCAACAACACAAGAAGGGGAATCATTTGGTGAACAAATGCAAAAAGTTTCTAAAAACTTGGCAGCGTTGAACAATGTTTACGAATTGCAATTGAAAGGTTCTTCTTCTCACTTAGAAGCAACAGAGAAATTCCAAGCACAAGTAACAGAAATGATGCAAAATCTTTCTGATTCTGCGGAAGACACAAAACGTTACAAAGAAAACATGGCTATGTTGTCTCAAAACTTAACTGATTTGAACAATGTTTATGGTAACATGTTGAAAGCGATGACTATTACGAGAGGTTAATCTGAACGTATTTAAAATTATTCAAAAACTTTAAAATAATTAATTAGTCATGGCAGGAGGTAAAGAAACCCCGAGACAAAAGATGATTGGTATGATGTACTTAGTACTCACCGCACTTTTGGCTCTAAACGTATCTAAATCAATCCTTGATGCTTTCGTTGCCATCGAGGAAAATACACAAAAAGCGAACATAGCTCAATTTGACAGAGGTAATGGTTTTTATGATGATGTAAATTCTGAAATAAAAACTACACCTAAAACAGCTGAGAACAAATTGAAATTAGAAAAGCTTGCTAAAATTCAAGGTCAAATGGATCAGGTAAATAAAATTACTTCTGTGATGATTGATCAAATTGATAAAATCAAGCTTGAAATTTTGAAAAAAAGTGGAGAAGTTGTTGATGTAGTTAAAGACAACGACGAAGAAACTATCATTTGGAAGAAATATGATCAAAATAATCCATGTCTTCCTACTCGTATGAATTTGATGGCTGTTCAAGCTAAAGATCAATATGATGTTCCGATGCATGAAATCATTGGAGAGGATATTAAGAATCCAACAGGTTCAGGTAAAAAATTGTGGGATGATTTTATTAAATATCGTTCAGAGCTAGTTTCTATTGTAGGTACTTACGACAAGTTTTCTATTAAGCCAAAAGCAATTAACGATTTCAAGAAAAATGCAGAATTGGTTGCTAAGGTTAAAAAGGAAATCGAATCAAGCAAAGCAGATTTGAAAGAAGACGGTCAAGTATTACAAGACATATACATCAATTTGACAAAGCCTGAAAGAATGAAAGTTCACGAAATGGAAGGAGTTCATTGGATTGGTGCTACTTTTGACCACTCTCCTTTGGTAGCAGCAGTCGCTTCTTTGTCATCTATGCAACAAGATATTTTGTCTGCACGTGCAATGGCTTTGGCACACTTGAAATCAAAAGTTACTACAGGTGAGTATTCATTCAACAAAATCATGCCTTTGGCTTACGGACCTGCAATTGCAAACACAGGTGATGAAGTTGAGTTGAAAGTGATGATGGCTGCATTCGATTCAGATAACCAACCAGAAGTGACTGGCCCAGGTAGCATCACAATCGAAGGAGGTCAGGGAACATTGAAAACAAAAGTTGCTGGTGGAGCAGAAATGGTATTAAATGGTACTGTTTCAATCAAAAACAAATCAGGTGTAAAGAAAACAGAAAAGTGGACACACACGATTAAAATCATGAAACCACAAGGAACAGTTGCTTTACCTGAAATGAATGTATTATACCGTGGTTATGCAAACAAAATTGAAGGTGTAGCATCTGGTTATGATCAAACAGTGTTAACTGGTAATGGTGTTTCATTATCTAAATCAGGAAGTCAATATATTGGTAGTCCTGGAGCAGGAAAGACATGTTCAATTACAGTTTCTGGTAAAAACACAGTGACAAACAAAACGGTTTCTTTGGGAACTTACACATTCCGTATTTCAAACTTACCTCCAGCGCAGGTATTCTTCGGTAATGCATCGAATGGTATGCAAGGAAGTAAAGTTGAAACAAGATTGTTTGCAAAGTATCCACCAGAAATTCCTTTAAATGTAACTTTCTCTGTTTTAAGTTGGGAACTTGAATTTATGGGACGTTCTGCAAAAGGATCTGGAAATACATTGGATGGTGCAGCTCAAGCATTGTTAAAGCAAGCGCGTCCTGGTTCAACTGCAAGCTTTATTGTTAAATACAAAGGTCCAGATAATTTGTTGCGTACAGGAGCTGTCGCAGTTAAATTGTAACCAAAAAGATAAAATATCGTTATAGCAAAGAGTCTTACTTAAAGGCTCTTTGTTTATAAAAAGTAAAATTATGAAAAGACTGGTTTTAAGTTTCTTTTTTGCCGCTTCAACTGCAAGTTTAGCAGTTGCACAGGTGAATGGTGGTCCAATCAACGTTCCTTCTGAAGGTATTGTAGATGGGGTTTACATTCAAGAAAATATTCCAACGAAGCGTTTGATTCCGTATGAATTTGTTCGTGAAGCGGATGTGATTTGGAGTAAGCGTGTTTGGCGTGCAATTGACATGCGTGAAAAAATGAACCACACGATGTATTTACCTTTTGATGATTTCTCTGGAAGTGGTGAATGGGTAAAAAATGCATCTAGATGGTCATTGTGGACAGTTATCCGAAATCACGTATTGCAAGGAGACTTAACGATGTTTGACCCTGAAAATCCGTATGCACTCGGAACATTTGATGGAGATCAGTTTAAGTATCCTATTTATCCAGCACCAGGAAAAAATTATTACACAGATGAAATATTCCGTGATAAAGCTTTCCGTTTGTTAGGTACATTGGGACCTCAAAGTACAACTGCATTATCTAATTATGATGGAACAGGAGATTCAATTCGTTTGATGCCAGATGGTATCACTTATGAAGTAGTATATCCACCACGAGATACAGTATGGTTCAAATCAGAGCATGTTGTTCAATATCGTGTTAAGGAAGATTGGTTCTTTGATAAAGAAAGATCGGTTTTGGATGTTCGAATCCTAGGTATTTGTCCGGTAGTTTACAAGATGAATGATCAAAATCAAATTGAAGGTTTGAGAGAGTTATTCTGGTTGTATTTCCCACACTGTCGTTTTGTATTTAATAACTATTTTGTTTACAATCCAAAGAATGATGCTCAATGGATGAGTTTCGATGATTTGTTTTGGAAAAGACAATTTAGTAGTACAATCTACAAAGAATCGAATACATTTGATCGTAAAATTGAATCTTACCGTGCAGGTGTAGATGCTTTGATGGAGTCACAAAAAATTACTGAAGAAATTAGAACTCTTGAACACGATGTTTGGCATTTCTGATTACTTTATAAAGCATAAAAAAACCGAGATGAATGTCTCGGTTTTTTTTGTTTTAAACTTTTTATTCAGTTTCAATTTTAGAATAATCCATTGATTTCACCATCGATTGCATTGATGATTTGTCCGAGATCTTCTTGAGATTCTGGGAATCGATTGTTATCTATATCAATGATTAATAATTTACCTTTGTCATACGTGGAGATCCAAGCTTCATAACGTTCGTTCAGTCGCTTTAAATAATCTAAACGGATACTTTCTTCGTATTCTCTTCCTCTCAATTGGATTTGTCTAACCAAAGTTGGCACACTAGCACGTAAATAAATTAATAGGTCAGGTGCAGAAACAAACGATTCGATCAAATTAAATAATGAAAAATAATTTTCAAAATCACGTGTTGTCATCAAGCCCATAGAATGTAAATTCGGAGCAAAGATGAAAGCATCTTCATAGATTGTACGATCTTGAATCACCATTTTATCCGTTTGCTTGATTTCTTGAATTTGCGTGAAACGGCTATTCAAATAATAAATTTGAAGGTTGAACGACCAGCGTTGCATGTCTTCATAGAAATCGTTCAGGTAGGGATTTTGTTCTACATCTTCGAAATGTGTTTCCCAGCCGTAATGTTTTGCTAATAATTTAGTTAGCGTAGTTTTTCCTGCTCCAATATTTCCAGCGACAGCTATATGCATGATTCAATTTTTTTGGATGACTAAAATACAAATTATCAGGCAATATGTATTCAATTTTTACTTAAATCAACATTCGTAATCCAAATATTTTCTTTTAATCTAAAATAAAAAGTAGTATTGCGTATTCGAAAGTCATGAATAGTTTCTTGTGTGTTTATTTTAATTTCAGTTGTACTGGAATTTTTTAAATTGATAACAAGGAATGTATTATTTTTCAAGATGTATAAATGATCATTCACAATTTCAAAATATTGAAAAGAATTCATTTCCCAGCGATCTATAAGCGTTCCATAACTATCAAATTGATAAACTCCGTGTGTATAATCAGCACAAAAAAGGTATTCGTTTATTTCTTGTATTTGATCAAATTGGTTAATACCTAAAAGTCCATTGATATTTTCAATTGTTTGATTTTGCAATTGTTTTTGTGTTCCTAGTAAAAGTAATTTACTATTATCTTGATCATAAACCCAAAATTTATCTGGTTGATTCGAAGTACAAACAACCGTTCCAAAACTGACATCCAGATTCATTAATTCAATTTCAGCTTGCTGTGTTGTCAATGTATTATCTAAGTAGGAAATCAATTGTTGTTGTTGAGAGAAGACCATTGTTTTCATTGGGTTTCTGGCATCAATCTGTGCTATTTTCCCAAGCGATTTAGTACTTGCTTGAAATATTAGTTTTCCTGTAGTATCATATTTGTAAATCCGGTCGTTGTTGCTGATAATTATATGTTTGAGCGTGTTTACATCCCAAGATGAATTCGGGTCAATTTTTAATTTAATTCCTTCATTCCAATTAACAACCAGGTTACTATCGCTTTGCGAAATAGCATGAAAAAGAAAGAATAAATGAAAAATGAAAAATAGTAACCGTTTCATCGAATATTATTGTGCATCTAATATACGCAAAATTTGATCCAAAATTGTACGGTTGTTGGATAGTCTTGGAACTTTGTGTTGACCTCCAAGTTTACCTTTACTTGCTAACCAAAGATCAAACGTTCCTTGTGGTAATATTTGAATGTGAAGCATTTCTAGAGCAAGATCTTTGGCTCTTTTCGCATCATAATCAGAGTTTACTTCACGTAAGTTATTGTCTAATGTTATTCTGAAAGATTCAATATCCTGTGGCTCAATTTCAAATTCGATTAACCATTGATGTGCTCCTTTTTGTTCTTTATTCATGAAAATAGGTCCAACAGTATAGTCGCGGATATTCACTTTATGTTCTTTACATGTTGCTGCAATTGCACGTTCTGTGTTATCGACAATTAATTCTTCACCAAAAACATTGATATAACTTTTTGTTCTTCCTGTAATTCGAAATCGATAAGGACTTTTACTTGTAAACTGAACAGTGTCACCTAAAATATATCGCCAAAGACCTCCATTAGTTGAGATGACCATGGCGTAGTTTTTTCCAATTTCAATTTGTTCTAAATTCAAGGTGTATGTACTTTCAAGTCCCATATAGTGTTCCATTGGAATAAATTCATAAAAAATTCCATAATCTAACATGAGTAAAAGTTCATCTGAATTTGCTTTATCTTGAATTCCAAAAAAACCTTCTGAAGCATTGTATGTTTCAACATAGTTCATTGATTTGTCAGGGATAAGTTTTTCGAATTCAGCTCGGTATGGCTCAAAGTTGACGCCGCCATGCATAAATAACTCTAGGTTTGGCCAAACTTCTTTTAAGTTTTGTTTACCTGTAATTTCGAGTATTCTTTTAGCTAAAACGAGTGTCCAACTAGGCACGCCAGCAAGAATATATACATCTTCTTGTATCGTTTGCAGTGCCATTTTTTCAATCTTCGGTTTCCAATCACTCATTAAAGCAATTTCTTTTGCAGGAGTTCGTCGAATTTCAACCCACCAGGGGAGATTTTTGACAATGATGGCAGATAAATCACCCAAATAGGAATCATCACCAATCGGGTTAATTTGCGCACTTCCTCCGATAATTAGATGCTTGCCATTGTATAATTTTCTATTCGGGAAATTGTCATAGTATAAAGCGAGCAAATCTTTCCCTCCCTTGTAATGGCAATTTTCGAGAGATTCTTTCGTAACTGGAATAAACTTGCTTCGATCAGAAGTAGTACCGGAAGATTTTGCAAACCATTTTGTTTCACCGGGCCAAAGAATGGATGTTTCACCGTCTATCATTCGATTGATATAGGGTTTTAAACCATCGTAATCTTGAAGTGGTACTTTTTGCTGAAAATCAGTATAAGAGTGTATCTGATCAAACTGATATTTGGATCCGTATTCGGTTTTTTGACCTTGTGTTATTAGTTTTGTAAACAATTCATTTTGAACATCATGTGGGTATTTTCGAAAGAGATCAATTTGATGAACTCTTTTTTTCATTACCCAAGCAAAAATAGAATTGAATGGCATATTGAATACGCTGTGTGGTTATGCGTTTGTAAAACACACAAAAGTAGCGATTGAGTTCACTACTTTCATGTGCGAAAGCTTTTTAGCCCCAAATCAATATTGAGCCAATGATTGCCAAAGCAATGATTGTGTAGATAAATCCTACTGCTGCTGTTGATTGATCAAAGAAATTATCGTTTGATGACATATTACTTATTTTTTCCAAAGATAAGAATCTGTTTATATATCGCACACATTTAAAAGAAGAAATTATTGGGTTTATTCAAGGATTTAAATGGACATTACTGATTTATTGGAAAACTAGAAAAGGAATTTTTGGCTGTTTTGTAATGTTATTGAAATTGTATTTCTTCTGTATATGTTGCAAGTGATTGTTAATCAGTGAGTAGTAATTTTTAGGGTAATATCGGAATATTCCGATTTTGAAAAAAAATATAATTGTTTGGGCACTCGAGCGGGTTTTTCACTGTATCTTGTTTTGTAGTGTAACTTGAATTAGAGTGATGGATGTTGAAAAACAAGGATGCCGTTTCAACCCCTAG
>CAYRMV010000086.1:0-14553 GCA_964425255.1 uncultured Flavobacteriales bacterium | reverse complement strand
ATTCGACTGAAATTGAGGGTACTTTTGCACCCACGTTTATGAAATCGTACAAACCATATCACGTTTTGTTGTTCACGGTACTTGTTTTAGGTATCCTGGCGCCTTTGGTTTATTTTTATCCAAGCAATGGGTATCAGTTGGGTAACTGGCAGGTTCGATTCTTGAGCATGGAGAAATTTATGCATCCAACGAAAAAGGAAACCAAGGATATTTCTAAGATTGTGAATGCTGTTGACACCACTTCCCTACTGGATGAACCTGAGGTGGATTCACTTATCAAACACGAAAATGTGGATGGTGAATTAGGAAAACCAAGCGGAGGTGCACTGAAAAAAGAAAGTGCAACCGAAATTTCATTTAGCGAATCAGGTTTGGCTTCCTTGCATGCTTTCTTTGAAAAAATGGACGCTGCGGCTTCCAACAAAAAGAAAATTCATATTTTGCATTACGGTGACTCACAAATTGAAGGTGACCGAATGACAGGTTACATTCGACAACGAATTCAAGAACAGTTTGGAGGAAACGGGCCCGGAATGATTCCAGCAGTAAACGTTTACACTACCAATACGTTTAAGCAAACGTATTCAGCTAATTTTAAAAGATACACTGCTTTTGGTGGCGATGCGCTCAAATCAAAACGCTACGGTGCAATGGCAACAGCGGGGAGATTTACACCTGAATACATGGACTCAGCTACCCGAATGGCACAAACGATCGTTCAAACAGGTTGGATCGAAATAGAACCGAGCAAATCAGCTTACAGCCGAGCAAGACAATACAGCCAAGTAAAATTATTCTACACGAGTTGTTACCGCCCTTGTGGATTGAAAGTCTATCAAAATGGCGCATTGATTCACGAAGACAGTTTGGAACAAGATGGAAAATACCATGTTCAAACGTTGACTTTCCCGAGTACACCGGGGAAACTGCGTTATGAATTTTCAAGTACTGTTAGTCCGACGATTTTAGGATTTTCTTTAGAAGGAGATTTGGGTATCCAAGTAGACAATGTGGCAATGCGTGGATCGAGTGGCACCTTTTTTGGTAAAATCGATCAGAGTTTAGCTGGAAAAATGTACCAAGATTTGAATGCCGATTTGATCATCATGCAATTTGGTGGAAATTCAGTGCCATTTTTCAAGGACAGTAGTTCGGTTAAATTTTATGCAAAACAATTCAAAGGACAATTGCAAACCATCAAAAAATTGAGACCAAACGCTACAATCATAGTGATTGGTCCTAGCGATATGTCTCGCTTAGAAGATGGAACGTATGTTACCTATCCCTATTTACCAGCATGCGTTCGAGCGATGAAGAAAGCAGCACACGAGGTTGGCGCAGGATACTGGGATTTGTACGAAGCCATGGGAGGAAAAAATTCAATGCCTTCTTGGGTTGAACGTGGATTAGCTGGAAATGACTACATTCACTTCAGTCCGAGAGGAGCGAGCATTGCTTCACAATTGTTTTTTGATGCATTTGCAGCAGAATACGCCAAGTGGAAAACACCATGAAAAGATATATTATGAAATTAATCGGAATACTTGTTTTGGCTATGTGCTTCATCGCTTGCACATCGCACAGTCAGGATATTGTTCGAAAAAGTGATTCCTTGAACACATACAAAAATCGTGTATTTTTTGGTGTAGTTGATTCTGCTTTGACTAACAAATATCCTTTTATCCATTTTAACCGAAATCATTACCAGTTTTATACGGAGAACAGTGCCAATTTTGAGAAACTTTTCTACGATTTTCAACAAATGATTCGCAACCGTGATCGAAAATTGAATTTTTATCACATTGGAGGTTCGCACTTACAAGCGGATATTTACACCCACGAAGTGCGTACAAATTTACAAACCAATTGGGAAGGACTTCCAGGCGAACGCGGATTGATTTTCCCGTTTGATTTAGCAGGAACGAACAATCCATGGAATTACGAATTCAAATCACCAAACAAATGGACCGATTACCGAAGTGTTGTTGACCGTCCTGATTCCGTTGATTATGGTCTTTTGGGCGTCGTTGTTGAATGTCCTGATTCATTGATTCAGATTCATTTTAATTACGATAAAACAAAAGTAAAACCAGGATTTGACCGTTTGCGCATTTACCACAACAAAGGAGCCTTTCCGTACAGCATGAATTTTGGGGAACAAGAAATTTTCGTTCTGCGCAAGCAAACGAACGAAGAAATTGGCTATACTGACGTTCATTTCACGGATCAAATGCAAGAATTCGATGTGTATTTCTCCCGTGATACAATCATGGATTACAAACTTCGCATTTTAGGTTTTCAATTATCCAACAAAGAACCAGGGATTTCGTATACGACTATTGGTGTAAATGGAGCTGGATTGTATACGTATTTAGGAAACAAATATTTTGAAGAACAATTGAAACAATTTCCACCCGATTTCTTTGCTTTCTCAGTGGGAACGAATGATGCGAATGTACCTTATGGAAGTTTCAGACCGGAAGTATTCAGAGCCAATCTAGATTCGATCATTCAAATCGTGTTGCGTGCAAATCCCAATTGTGCCATTTTATTGACGGTCCCGAATGACGCGTATTACATGAAAAAATACCCCAACAAAAATGTCGCAAGGGAAAGAGAAATGATCATTCAATTGGCGAAAAAATACGAAGCAGCTGTGTGGGATTTTTATGGAATCATGGGCGAATTGGGCTCATCACGGACGTGGCAACGATCTGGACTTATGCGAGGCGATTTGGTTCACTTCACTGCAGCAGGTTATACACTGAAAGGAGATATGTTTTTCGAGTCTTTCCTGAAATGGATCGAGCAAATGGAATTAAGGCAACAACAAACAGTTGGAACAGAACGAAATGGAAAGAATTAGTCAGATTTTTGCTTTTAATGAAAGTAAGCCTTTAATTTTCACACAACTTGATTTTTGGCTCTTTTTCTTACTTGTCATGGTGGTTTTTTCTGCCATTCACAAACACAAGCTTACTCGCAGTATTTTTTTAGCCACAATCAGTATTTTTTTCTACTACAAAACTTCAGGTTTGTATGTTTTTTTACTGATTTTTTCCCTCTTTTTCAATTATGGAATGGGCGCATGGATTGGTCGTGCGCAGTCTATATTAAAGCAAAAATGGATCATCGCCATTTCAGTTTTTATCAATGTTTCCTTGCTTGGATACTTCAAATACGCCTATTTTTTTACGGAATCTTTCAACCATTTGATGCAAACGGATTATCAAGTCGTGAATCAGTTGGCTGTGTGGGCAAATGGATTTTGGGGTGAAGGTACATTTGTAGAAAAAATCATTCTTCCTGTTGGTGTTTCCTTTTTTACCTTCCAAAATATCAGTTATGTGGTGGATATTTATCGGAAAGAAATCAAACCCGTTCACAATTTTGCTGAATATGCTTTTTTTGTCACCTTTTTTCCTCAATTGGTTGCAGGGCCGATTGTTCGAGCACGTGATTTTATTCCGCAAATAAACAAAAATGTCCAACTATCGAAAGATGAGTTTAGCTGGGCGATTATCCAAATCGTGAAAGGATTAATCAAAAAATTGGTTCTTGCAGATTACATTGCGATTCATTTCATTGACAAAGTGGTGGATGCACCTGAAGCCTACCCTGGTTTTGTTGGAATCATTGCCATGTGGGGCTATTCATTACAAATTTATGGCGACTTTTCGGGATATACCGATATTGCCATCGGACTCTCGAAATTGATGGGATTTGATTTGTTGGAAAATTTCAACTCGCCCTACAAAGCGCTCAATGTAGCTGATTTTTGGCGTCGCTGGCACAAGTCACTCGGTTCTTGGCTCAGAGATTATTTGTACATACCACTTGGAGGAAATAAAAGCGGTGGAATTGGAACCTATGTGAGCATTCTCATCATTTTTACTTTCCTGATTTTCATCACGCAATGGTATGAATTGATTTTTGTTTACATCGGTTTGACTGCCTTGTACTTGATTGGTGTTTTGCTCATTCCGAATTTTAAACAATACGTCCACCGCGATTTGAATTTGCTGATTACCATGGTTGTAGGTGGACTTTGGCATGGAGCAAGCGAAAATTTTGTGATTTGGGGTGCAATGAATGGTGTTGCGCTAGTGATTTACAAGTACTGGAAACGCATCAGTCCGTACGAAAACAGCCAACATGGTGTAATTCATTTTTGGAAAATTTTCTTAACCTTTAATTTTATCACCTTCACGCGAATCTGGTTCCGATTGGAAGATGATGGTGCTCCACTAGCCTTTTTGCATCACATTCAAGCCAATTTTCAATGGAGTTGGGAAGCTTGTATCAAAATGTGGAATACATTTTATCCTGTTCTAATCATCATTTTGGCCGGTATGATTGTTCATTGGATTCCACAAAAAATCAAGGACACCTATCAACGTTGGTTTACCGCTTTTCCTATGCCTTTACAAGCAATTGCTGTTGCCATCATCGTCATTTTGATTTACCAAGCTGTTTCAGACGTAAGCAAACCATTTGTTTATTTCCAGTTTTAACCTGAAAGTAATCATTTTCATCTTTCTCGAATGATTTCTCCTTCGGAAACTACCGTTGACCGAAAAAGGGGTACATTTCACCGATTTGTTGATTTTCAATAAGGAATTCACACATACCTTTGACAAAAAAACAAATATGGAAACAAAACATACAAGTACAGACGAACATACCTACCTCAGCTGGAAAAAAACCCAACGAAGAGGAAAAATTCTAGGTGGAACACTCATCGTATTATTTGGAGTCTTATACCTACTCAACGAAGTGGGAATTCAGATTCCAAAATGGGTTTTTGGTTGGGAAATGATCCTAATCGGAATTGGTTTAGTGGTTACAATTAAACACAAATTCAGAAAACTTTTCGGTTATGTTCTGATGTTAATTGGTGGAACATTTCTTCTTAAAGATTTTTATCCACATTTAATCAATGTTCGATTGGTGATGCCTATCATTATCATTGCTGTTGGGTTGAGTATGATTTTTAAAAGTAGAAATTCAGACAAAGACATCCGAAAATTTAAAAAAAAATTTGGTCACGCTCCCCTAGACGGATTGGATGGAATAAGTCCTGAAGATTTCATTGACTCTTTTTCTTTTTTCAGCGGAGTACAAAAAAATGTATTAAGTAAAAATTTCAAAGGAGCTGATATTGTCACTGTTTTTGGCGGAAGTGAAATCAATTTGGCTCAAGCAGATTTTGAAAAAGAAGCGATCATTGATGTAACCACCATTTTCGGAGGCATGAACTTAACAATTCCTCCAGGATGGCAAGTTCGATCTGAAATTGTTTCTGCTTTTGGTGGTGTGGAAGACAAACGTCCAACGTGGAACGGTATGGAAACGGATAAGAAAGTTATTGTACTACGAGGAACCTGCATTTTTGGCGGTGTCGAAATCAATAGTCTAAATATTTGATTTTTCGTAAATTCATCGAATGAAAAGTACATTTGATTTTTCAAAATGGAGTATGTTGCTCATCGTTTCGGCGGTGGGCTTTTTGGCCATAAGCTTGTTTTATGTGAAACAAGGCATTGCATGGTTACCCGCCATCACAGTTGGATTTACTTTTTCTTTTCTGTTAGTCATTGCCAATTTTATTTTGGAACAAATTATCCGAAATTATCAAGGTAAACATCCGTTATCTTTGAGCAATGTTGGGATTTTAATTGCCTTCACTGCGGTGTTGAGCGAACTGATGATTCAATTTTCACATGTCATTTTTTCATTAAATTCAATCAAGCAGCCAATCTGGATTTCTGACTTTATCCTACGAATTGCGTATGCCATTGGACTGTTGATTTTTCTATTCGAAAATTGGATCGAAAAAAACAAACGAGATGAACAAGTGAAAACAGATCAATTACTTGCCATCGAGCGGAAATTAAAAGAAGCTGAACTGGAAGCAATCCAACAACAATTACAGCCTCATTTTTTGTTCAATGCGTTGAATTCCATCAGTGCGTTGACCCAATTTGAACCCAATGAAGCACAACGTATGCTCGTATTATTGTCTGATTTTTTGAGAAATTCACTTCGAAATCAAACGAATGCCATTTGTACAATTGAAAAAGAAATTGAGCAAATCAAACGCTACCTCGAAATCGAACAAATCCGTTTTGGTAAGCGACTGGAAATTCACTGGAAAATCGATGAATTGAGTTTACAGGAATCCATTCCATGTTATCTGCTGCAACCCCTTGTTGAGAATGCTGTGAAATATGGTGTTTATGGAAAAACCGGTCAGACATGGATAGAAATCGATTTTCAGGTTATTGGTGACAACATTCAACTTCGAGTGAGCAATCCTTTTGATGAAAATCTCTCCCAACAAGGAACTGGATTTGGTCTGAGATCTGTAAAAACAAAGATGCGTTTGTTTTATGGGCAAGCAGAAGGAATTCAAATACAACAAACCGAAAATCTCTTTGTAATAACATTGGAAATACCAAGAAAAAACACGTTGGAATGAGTAAAATGTATCAAGTTATCCTCGTCGATGATGAGCCTTTAGCGCAACGTTTGGTTGAAAAAATGCTCGAAAAATATCCTGATATGCACGTTGTAGCTAAATGTTTAGACGGATTCGAAGCAGTAAAAGCTATCCAACAATTCCAGCCTGATTTGGTGTTTTTAGATATCCAAATGCCGAAACTAAATGGATTTGAAGTACTCGAATTGGTGACAGATCTTCCCCACGTCATTTTCACTACTGCATACGATGAATTTGCTTTGCGCGCGTTTGAAGCCAATGCCTTGGATTACTTATTGAAACCTTTTTCACAAGAGAGATTCGACCTTGCTGTGCAGAAATTCCGTGATCATTCCGAAAATCAAATACAAAAAATTCAACAACTTAGTGAACGTCTTCCTTTGCCTGACGAACACGCACGGATTGTAATCAAAGATGGAACGGAAATCAAAATAATACCAACTTCTGAAGTAATTTACCTCGAAGCGTATGACGACTATGTCAAGATTTTCACCTCAAATGGAATGCACTTAAAGAAAAAAACGATGTCATACTATGAACAAATGCTCCCAAAATCCGATTTTATCCGCATTCATCGTTCATTTATTATTCGAATTTCTGAATTAAGTAAAATCGAACAACTCGACAAAAACAAATACATAGCCATTTTGCGAAACGCGAAACAAGTCCCGATAAGCCGCAATGTATATGGCGATTTACGTGAAAAATTAGGGTTTTAAATCACAATTTGTTTCCTAAATCGATTTTGGAAAATTAGAATCAACGTTTCACAAGAAAATAAAAAGTAACCGTTGAAAATGGCATTACCTTTGTATTGCACATAATCATGGAACACATGCAACCTTATTTCCCCAATGAAAATATTCTACTTACTGAGAAAGCGTGGTGGATAAAAAATATTTTTTCTGTAAAAACAGGCTGGCTCGTTTTGACCAACAAGCGAATTGCTTTCATTGAAAACATACCCAGTTCAGCGCAACCAATTTTAATTGATCCTCAAGCTGCATCAAAAGGTATTGTTTCACCATCCCTAAGTTTTGATCTACCAAAAGAAGAGTGGTTGGAAGTAAAAACAGAAAAACGTTTAAAACAAATTGGTATTCGAACACAGCTCGGGAAGTTTATCAAAGTTCGCATTCAAAACATGGATCAATTGTTGTCGAAAATTTAAATACGAAAATCATGCCTTCTAACGAACGACAGATTTTCGCAATGTCCATATTGACCCATTTTTTGTCGTGTATTTATCTACTTCTCCGTTCGTTGTCAATTCATTTAATCTCTTTTCTGCTTCCAAACGTGCAATACCTGACAGCTCAGAAAATTCCTTTGCGGTTAGTGAATTATACTGTTGGAAAAGCGCTTTCCAAGCTTTATCATAAGAAATTTTTGAAGCATCAGGATGCAGTTTTAATAGTGCTCCCTCAAACACTGAATATGGTTTTGAACCATAAACCATCTGTGTATTCCCCATCGTATCAGTAAAGAACAAGGTTGGAAAACCTCTTACACCTAGTTGTTTCCCTAATTTTAAATCATCCTCAAAAAGTTCTTTCGCTTTTCCTTCAAAATCAATTTTCAATTGTGCAGGATCGAGTTCTACATTTGTTGCAGCTCGTGCTATATGTTCCCATTTCGTAATATTCTTTTTTTGAAGAAAAACCATTTCTCTCATTTCACGAAGGAACAAAACGGCCTTTTGTTTATCTTGCATTTGTGCTGCTTTAAATGCTATCGACGGAGGAAAAGACGATGAAAGAGGATCTTCTAACCATACATCACCATCAATTGGCATATCATAATAAACACTCACTTCATCCCAATGATGGGCTACATCAGACGGTTTACTAATTCCTCCGCTATTGTAACTCCAATCAGGTAAAAGTCCTCCCATACGGTAATCAACTTCGATTATATTTCCATATACCAATTTTAATTTACGTAACTGTGGTTCGATCCCCCAACACGAAGAACAAATTGGGTCAGTATAGTAAATGATTTTGATTGGTTTTTGTTCCGATTTTATCGGATTATTTTCCGCAGTCTGAGTTGAGTCAGTCGGTATTTCGCAAATCCCACTTTCAGGATTGCACAACAAAGGATTGATTTTTTCTTGCATTTCTTGTTTGTTTTGGGCGTTACAACTTAAATTACATATCGTAATTAACAGGAGAAAAAAAATGGATTTTGATTTCATACAATTTGAATTCGATTCGTTCAATTTTTTACCTTTGTGCAAAGGTGCTACATCCAATTAAAGTGTGCAATAAGTCAAAAAAATATGACTACAAAAAAAAATACATCTGAAAACGAAACTTGTCCTGCCCAATCCTTACTCAAACAACTGTCAGGTAAATGGAAACCTGAAATTTATCGGCTAGCGGTGAATGCACCTTTACGGTTTAACAGTTTACTTCGCCAAGTTGATGGATCTAACAAACAATCATTATCAACTGCCTTGCGGGAATTGGAAGAGGTTGGTTTACTTGAAAAAATGATTATTCAGCAGAAACCGCTTCACATCGAATACCACCTTACAGAAAAAGGAAAGTCGCTAATTCCGGTATTTGAACAACTCGAACGTTTAGGTTAAATCATTAACGGCCTCATAAATCACCCATTCTTTCCCTTCGACAACAACAGTTTTTACCCATTCCATACCTATTTTTTTCAGTACTTGAACAGATGCAATATTCTCTTTCATTGCTCGGCCAACAATTCGGTTGATTTTTAATTCATGCAAACCATATTCAAGACACTTTTGAGCTGTTTCCGTAGCAAATCCTTTGTTCCAATATTCTTTTAAAAACCGAAATCCAAGGTCATATTCGTTGGTTTCTTCATTAAATTTGAGTCCGTACCATCCTAAAAATGCATTCGTCCTTTTTTCAATTACAGCGAGCCTTCCTACTCCAAATTTTTCATATTGATTATAAACTTTTAAAAAATGATATGCTGCCTCTTGATTTTCAAAAGGCACATCACCTGTAAATTTCAGAACTTCCAAATCCAGATTTAAAACATAAAAATTTTCTGCATCCTCGGTTGTAAGTTGTCGAAGGAAAGTTCTTGCTGTTTCCATTTCCTTTATTTCTCTCATCGTAAATACTGGATTTAGAAATAAACGCTCATATGTAGTCAAAAGTTTGTGTAAAAAAAAAAGAGTGAGACGGGCGTCTCACTCTCTTCTAACCTAACTAACCTAACCTACCTTTTACAACTAAACCTGAGACAAATTTAATATAAGCAAAATGATATTTCCAAATTTTTCGGTCACTTTTTTTACTTTTTTTTGATTTTTTCTTGCTGAAAGGTTTTAGTAAAGATGTTGTCCAATCATTTGCACAATGAATTTCAATTATGAGTGTTCAATGTAGTATTTGAAGTAAGAATAAAAATGAAGAATTTTACGCTTTTCTTTTAATTATCAATTCATCTAATTATATTCGCACCCTTAAATAATTTAGACAAAATGGCCTTAATTGGAAAAATTCGAGAAAAATCTGCTCTAATTGTAATTTTTATTGGTCTTGCCTTGTTGGCTTTCATCTTATCGGATTGGCAGTCAATTGTAGGAAGTACAGGTAGCCAAGAGATGGGACTTGTGGCTGGTGAAGCAGTTGATACAGATCGATACAACGAGATCTTGCAACAAGTAATGCAACAAGATCAACAACAAGCACAACAAAGTGGACGTGAGTATGGTATTCGTGAACAACGTCAGTCAGAGCAACGTGCTTGGCAAACATTGGTTGAAGAAACCGTTCTTCAGAAAGAATTCGAAGCATTGGGAATTGATGTTTCCGAAAAAGAATTGGAAGCATACTTGTATGGTGAAAATGGTTTTTCAGTAATGCCAGATTTAGCTCAAAACTTTGCTGATCCTGCAACAGGTCAGTTTAAACCAGAATTACTTCAAAAAAGAATTGAAGAAATGGAAGGTTCGGATGATGCAAATGTGGTTGCTCAATGGGAAACTACTAAGAAAAACATTCGTGATCAACGCAAAAATGAGAAATACTTCCAATTACTTTCCATGGGTGCTTACGTAACTCGTTTGGAAGCAAAAGAAGAATATTTCGCTCAAAAACAAGTGAAAAACATTTCGTATGTCGCTCGCATGTACAGTGAAATTCCTGATGATCAAATCAAAGTTACAGACAGCGAATTAAAGGCATTTTACGAGGAACACAAGGAAGAAAAGAAATACGAGGTGACTGCTGGTCGTGATATTAAGTATTTTGATATCTTAATTCAGCCTTCGAAAAAAGATTCAACTGAATTTGCAAAAATCACAGCTAAAATCAAAGCTGATTTCGCTAAAGCAATCAACGATAGTACTTTCATGGTTGCAAACACAGAAAATCCAAATGCGCGCATGAATCGTGCTTCTTTCCCTTACCGAATGGAAGGTGATCCTGAAGCGAAAAACGACATGGTTTATCCAGCTTATATGGATACTGTTTTCAAAGCATCTTCGATTGGACAAGTAGTTGGACCATACAATTACCGCGGAAAAACGTACATTTCTAAAATCAAAGGCTTTAACAATCAGTTCTTGACTGCTCGTCACATTTTAATTTCTGCAAACAAAGCGGATACTGTTGGAGCGTTGAAAGCGAAAAAACAAGCAGATAGCATCTTGACTATTTTGAACAAAGATAATTTCGAAGAAATGGTTACTAAATTCTCACAAGATCAGGGTTCTGCTCAAAAAGGTGGAAAATATACTGACTTCTTGAAAGATGAGTTTGTTCCTGAGTTTTCTGATTTTTGTATCAATAATCCAGTTGGGAAAATTGGAGTAGTTCAATCTCAATTTGGATACCACATCATTGAAGTATTAGGTAAACGTGATGCAAAAGTTCCAGTTTTGACTGTCATTGAAAAAACGTTGAAACCTTCTTCTGAAACAGAAATGACTACAAGTGATTTGGCATACTCGATTTTAGGAAAATACGATACTAAAATTTCAAGCAAATCAGAACCACAAGAAAAAATTGCGTTGTTTGATACCTTAGCTAAAAAAGATGGATACTTTGTTCGTCCAGCAATTAAAATTTCAGATGAAAACCCAATGATTTACGGTTTTGAAACTACATTTGCTGAGGATAAATTATTCAAATTAGCTTACGATAAAAACAGCGAAGTGGGAACAATGGTTTCTGCACCAATTAAAGACAAAGGTCGTTACGTAATCGCAATTGTATCCTCTATTCGTGAAAAAGGTGTTCCAAAGTTCGAAGACGTAATGGAATCCATGCGTGCAGAATTGATTAAAGAGAAAAAAGCAAAACGCTTTACCAATCAATTAATCAATGCTAAAACATTGGAAGCAGCTGCAAAAACAGGCAACACTGAAGTTCGTACAGGTGAAGTAACTTTTGGAAATCCAAACATTCCAAATGGAGGCTATGAGCCATCTGTGGTTGGTTCTTTGTTCTTTAAGAAAATGAAGGATGGTACGAAAACTTTACCTTTGAAAGGTGAACAAGGAGTTTACGTAATCCGAATCAACAAAACAATTAATCCACCAGCTGTTGCAAACTATGATGCAGAAAAAATGCAATTACTTTCTGGAGCTCGTGGACGTATGCAGAATGAAGCGAAACAAGCATTGATCAAAAAAGCAGAAGTTCAAGATAACCGCAAATTCAACCAATTGGGAATCATGCGTGATTAATCTTCACTCAAATAAACTAAAAGCCGTGCAAATTTGTACGGCTTTTTTGTTTCCTTTTAGTGTCATTCAACCATAAAATAATGTGTCATCTCCTTGAACAAAATAAATCGATTGAGTGTTAAAACACAGAATTTCAAGTTTGAGTTAAAGAATTGTAAAAATCTGCCTCATACTATCGAAAATAACATTGTATCTTTGCATCACATTTCAAAAGACGTATCAAAATATGAGCGCATTTTCAGAAAGACACATTGGGTCTAACACAGCCGAAAAGCAAGAAATGCTGGCTAAAATCGGAGTGAACTCCATTTCCGAATTAATCGATAAAACAATCCCTTCCCCGATTCGTTTGCAAGGTGAGTTAAACATCGCCGATGCCATGACAGAGCAAGAATATCTGACACACATCACTGAGTTAGGAAAGAAAAATCACGTTTTCAAATCATATATTGGTTTGGGTTACAATGACACCATTGTTCCTTCTGTGATTTTACGTAATGTTTTGGAAAATCCAGGATGGTACACCGCTTACACTCCTTACCAAGCAGAAATTTCTCAAGGGCGTTTAGAAGCTTTGTTGAATTTCCAAACTATGATTTTGGATTTAACAGGTATGGAAATTGCCAATGCCTCTTTGCTTGATGAAGCAACTGCTGCTTCTGAAGCAATGATCATGTTCTACAACTCTCGCTCTCGTAACGAAGTAAAAGAAGGTAGAAATAAATTCTTCGTTTCCGAATTTGCATTTCCACAAACAATTGATGTGATCAAAGGTCGTGCTGCAAACTTGGGAATTGAATTAACTATTGGAAACCCTGAAACATTCGAAGGGGATACAAGTTACTTTGGAGCTTTAATTCAATATCCGGATGCATTAGGTCGAATCAAGGATGTTGCTGGTTTCATTTCTCAAGTGAAAAAACACGAAATTCGTGTTGCAGTTGCTTCAGATATTCTTTCGTTAGTATTACTTCAATCACCAGGGTCTTTGGGTGCTGATGTCGTTTTAGGTTCATCTCAACGATTTGGAGTTCCAATGGGTTATGGAGGCCCTCATGCTGCATTTTTTGCTTGTAAAGAAGAATACAAACGTACAATCCCTGGACGAATCATTGGTGTATCGAAAGATGCAGATGACAACTTGGCTTTACGTATGGCTTTGCAAACACGTGAGCAACACATCAAACGCGATAAAGCAACATCGAATATTTGTACTGCACAAGCACTTTTAGCTGTGATGGCAAGTATGTATGCAGTATATCATGGTCCGAATGGATTGAAAGAAATTGCTACATCCATCCATAGAAAAGCAGCTTCAACAGCGAACGCATTAACCAATTTAGGTTGCACAATCAAACATGCTTCTTATTTTGATACTATTTGGGTAGAACTTCCAGCAGGAATCCTAACTTCTAGCTTACGTCAAGCGGCAGAAGCAAAAGAAATTAACTTGAATTACGTGTGTGATAATCAAGTGACAATCAGTTTTGGAGAGTCCATCACAACGCAAGATATTCAAGATTTGGTTACTGTTTTTGCTGAAACTATTGGAAAAACAACTGAACCTATTTCAACAACAAATGCGTTTACACTCGCTCAAGATGTTCTTCGTCAAGATGCAATTTTAACGCATCCTACGTTCAACAAACATCATTCTGAATCGCAAATGATGCGTTACTTGAAGCGTTTAGAAAACAAAGATTTGTCTCTGGTTCACAGTATGATTCCTTTGGGATCGTGTACAATGAAACTGAATGCTGCATCCGAGTTGATGCCAATCACAAATCCACAGTTTGCAAATATGCACCCGTTTGCACCGTTAAATCAAGCTGTTGGATACCATGAAATGTTCAGACAATTAGAAAAAGATTTGTGTGAATCTACTGGATTTGCAGCAGTATCCCTTCAACCAAATTCTGGTGCACAAGGAGAATATGCTGGTTTGATGGTGATTAAAGCATATCACGAAGCAAACGGTGATTTCAATCGTAAACACATGATCATTCCTTCATCCGCTCATGGAACAAACCCTGCATCTGCAGTTATGGCCGGTTTTGAAGTTGTGGTTACTGGATGTGACGAAAACGGAAACATCGATATTGCTGAATTGAAAGCTAAAGCAATCGAATTGAAAGATACCTTGGCTGGTTTGATGGTAACTTATCCATCAACACATGGTGTTTTCGAAGAAGGAATTCGTGAAATCACTTCAATAATCCATGAGAATGGAGGACAAGTTTACATGGATGGTGCCAACATGAATGCACAAGTAGGATTAACAAATCCAGGTAATATTGGTGCAGATGTTTGTCACTTGAACTTACATAAAACATTTGCCATTCCTCACGGAGGTGGTGGACCAGGAATG
>CAYRMV010000085.1:0-14573 GCA_964425255.1 uncultured Flavobacteriales bacterium | reverse complement strand
ATTATAGTTTGGATTTTTGTAATCTTAATAAACTATTATTACATGCCATATTTTCCTTACCAACGATTTATTGATGAAAATGAATTGAATGATTTTAAAGATCGATTAAGTCAAAATGCAATTGATTTTCAGTTAGATCGAGTGATAAATCCAAGCCAAACTTTTGAGGTAACAGTTAATCTTCAAAAAAAAGATTTTCTACGGGTAGATGAAATAGAATTAAATTACGCTAAAAGTATCATTTCAACTATACCTGAAAACTATTATGTATTTTCATTTTCCAATGAAGAACTTTTATCTATTATCAAAAAGAAAGATCTTTGGAGTAAATTGGACTATGTTTTGGCTGGAAATATACTTGAAAAAAGAGGTGTCCATTTAAATGAATCTTCTTTGTTATCTATTGAAAATCAACGATTAGATGAATTAGCAAAAGAAGATAAAAGTCCTAGATTTTGGATAATTTTCGGTTATCTTTTCGCTTTTTTAGGCGGATTAATTGGGGTGATTGTTGGTCGGTATATTTCGAAAGCCAAAAGAGTTTTACCTAACGGTGAAGAAGTTTTTGTCTATTCCGAAAAGGATCGAAAACACGGTGAACGAATCTACTTAATTGCAGCGATTTTTTTGATAACAGGTCTTATTTTGCGTATTTTAGGGGTTTTTACATTCGAATTATAATCAACCTTTCTTTTTTATTTTTTCCCAAGTTTCAAATAAAACTGCTTGAGAAGGACGGTTTGGTTCAATTTCTGTCAAAGGTTCAACTTCTCGAAGTGTTTCGTGACATTCACTTGGCAAAGCTTGATACAAGGCTGTTCCTTTCGTTTTCCAAGCGATCATTTCATCACTCACTTCTTTGATTATTTTGGCAGGGTTACCAACAACCAAACTTCTACTTGGAATTTGCATTTTAGCCGGTACAAAACACAATGCACCAATAATGGATTCAGCTTCTATTTCAACATCGTCCATGATAACACTATTCATCCCGATTAAGCAATTTTCACCAATAATTCCCCCGTGTATAATTGCTCCGTGACCAATGTGAGCACCTTTTTTTAATCGGGTTGTTGTTCCTGGAAACATGTGAATCGTACAATTTTCTTGTACATTACATCCGTCCTCAATAATGATTTGTCCCCAATCGCCTCGAATACAAGCGCCTGGACCAACATAAACATCTTTTCCAATGATCACATTTCCTGTCACATTTGCTTGCGGATGAACAAAACTTGATGGATGAATAACTGGAATAAATCCATTAAAAGAATATATGGCCATTACTTTTTTGTACAAAAATAGAAATCTTCAAGGATGAAAAGATGTTTGAAATTCAAATTTTAAATCAAACTTAGATTCATAAATTAATTAGAAGCTAAATTTCACATTCTTTTAGAAAATTTTGAAGTCCAATAACAATGAATGTTTTATCTTTACTTTCAATAAACCATTTTATTTGAAAATACGTTTATTCAGATAGTGGAACGTGTAAAATCTTTCACACATTAAAAAAGACAAAATGAAAAAACTAATCGTTGTAGGTATTTTCCTTTTTTTAGGATTACCTGTTTTTAGCCAAGTAGGATTAGGGTTTGGTCCTAGCTATTTTATTCCTTTTGGTGGTGGGAAAAATTTCACAGGTGTTCATTTCAATGTAGAGATTCCAATCGATGACGAGTCTTCCTATTATGGTCGACTGGCAGTTTATGCAAAAAGATTGGGTGATTCCAGATCGGATCAATATTTCGCTGATGCAATTGACCCATCTACCACTTTTCCATACACCATTAGTATAGAGTCAGCCAATCAGCTTCGTTTTACTAATTTACATTTAGGTCGTCGATTTTATTTTCTGGAGTCGTATGATTATGGATTTGGCTTGTATGGATCAACCGAATTGATGGCCTCAATTGCCAACTCGAAAGTTAATTTGAGTGATTACGATGAGTCGAAATACCGTTTGGTAAATGCATTTGAAGAGAAAGGAAGTTTTTTTGGAGTGGCATTTGGATTCAATGGAGGTGCTAAATATTCTTTTCCTTTTGGTACGGCTTACTTTGATTTAGGCTTTAATTACTTAATTTTTGGGGATGTAACAAACACTCAAGCTCAAAATACATTTACAGAAATGGGGAGTAATTTGCTTTTTAGTTTTAACTTAGGGTTTAGAAAAGATCTGTTTTAATCGTAAAAGCCAATTTTTTTCTTCAATAGTTTCAAATTCTTTTACAATTTCTTCGAAATGAGAAAATCTATTCTGTTTCGCTTCAATTAATTTAAGGCGCATTTCTTCCAGCTTATAATGGTGAGGTGGTTTTTTGAAATTCGTCTTGAAACACATTTTTTGCAAAATTGCCATCAATTCATTTGGAATATTATTTCCATCTGGCAAAGGCAAAGTAAGCTGAAGATTGGTACTTATTCCTGGGTTTGGATGATGAAATGGTAATCGATTTTCATACAATTGCCAGATCATAATTCCAAGTGAATAAAAATCAGCTGTTTGATCCACAAGATCATATTGTTCAAGGATGATTTCAGGTGCTGAATATCCCAATGAAAATAAAGTTTTTCGTTTTAATGGATTTTTTTGTTGAATCGAAATGCCAAAATCGATCAATTTTACATCGAGTTCATTTTCTTTTTCTTGGATGAGAATATTACTTGGTTTTAAATCAGCATGAATGATTTGTTTTTCACGTAATTCATTGAAAAGAGGATTCATTTTTTTTAAAATCAACTTAAGTTTTGTAAGTCGATCTTTTGATGGAACAATTTTCCAATATTCATTCCATGTCTTTCCTTCTTGGTATGTATATAAAGTTGAAATAGTTGTTTCATCCTCGAAGTGTTTGATTATTTGGGGCAAATGTGGATGCTTGAATTGGAAAGAACTTTCTTGCCGAAACAAAGCTTCATGAAATGCTTTCGAATTTGTTTTTTGAAAGACCTTTAGAATGAACAAATCAGACGCATTTTTTTGTTTGACTAAATAGACAGAATTGAATTTTCTTTTGGTCGGATTTCCAAGAGAGCGAACGATTTCTAAGTTATCAACTTGCATGAAAATATTCTTTGTTTATGCAAATTAACTAACTTCGGTGAAAAAAAAGTGATTTTACTTGCAGATAGTGGCGGCACAAAAACAGATTGGGTTTTACTTTCAGGTAGTGAAATTGTAAAAAACTGGACAACAGAAAGTTATCATCCTGCTCAATTTTCGAATGATTTCTGGGAAAGACAAGTTCTTTTTTGGCAAAACCAAGATCTTGATTTTTCAAAAATATCGTTGCATTTTTTTGGTGCAGGATGTGGAAATCCATTGACGGTAGATTCAATCAATGATTTTGCACGACACATGCAATTTCAGACTATCTCGGTTTCAACGGATACAGAAGCAGCTTGTTTGGCTTCATTCGGGAGAAACAACGATGGATTTGTAATCATCAGTGGGACAGGTTCGGTATTGGTTCATTGGCAAACAGGACAAATTGTATCTATGCATGGTGGAAATGGATATCTACTTGGAGATGAAGGCAGTGGTTTTTTTGCAGGGAAAATGATTTTGAATGCTTATCTGAATGGACAGTTTACAACTGAAACTCAAGCAAAGTTAGTTGGTTTGTTGGGAGATAGAAAACAACTTCTTCAACAAGTATATGGTGAGAATGGGAAACAATTTATTTCAGGTATTTCAGCCATTTTACCCGGAAATACAGAGATTGAATTTATTCATAGAAAAAACATTGAATTATTTGTATCCACTTTTTCGAAGAAATTTGCAGCTAGAAAAAGTGATTTTTACATTGTAGGGTCATATGGTTTTGCAAAAAGAGAAATTTGGGTGGAATTGTTAAATAAATATTCAACTAGTTTGCACTTTGTGAAAGAACCAATACAAAATTTAACACAGTATTTTGTGAATGTGAACAGATAAATAAATAAAAAACACACTTCACTCAACAGATGTTCATGTGCTAAAATCATAGATTCGTCTAAAAAAACAAAAATTAGGCTAAATATTCCTTGTATTACCAAAATTTCTCTTCATATTGCACTCGGAATAATACTGGAACTATGGAAGATTTACTACGCGAATCAACATCTGAAACACCATATATACTATTTTCTGCTACAAAAGGGATTATGCAAATCAAAGGAAGATCTATTCCGGATGATGCTGATGCATTTTGGGGCGATGTGTTAACATGGTTTGATAAATATGTAACATCTCCTCAGGCAGTTACTTTGTTTAAGATTGATTTAGAATACTTTAATATTACTTCTTCGAAACGGATTTTGTTTTTATTATACAAATTGAATGAAATTTCTGATCGAGGTTATGCTGCAAAAGTAGAATGGTACTACCGTGAATCTGACGAAGATATGTTTGAAGTGGGACAAGATTATGCGTTTATGGTCAAAGTTCCATTTGAATTTAAAGAGTACAGAGACAATGATTTGTCGATTGCTATATGAAGTGAATCCCAGCTGAAAAGTTGGGATTTTTTTTGTGTGCTCTTTTCGTGAATTCTACTATTTTTGTGAAAAAAGCAAAAAAGTGAGAGTAATAGCTGAGATACCACACGAAAAATACAAGATTCAGATTTTTAGTTATAATGCAAAATACATTCTAAAAATTGAGTTAGGCCAATTCGAACAAACGTTTAAAATCGGTGAGTTAGATGTGATGGGCTTAGAAGATGTTAAGAATATGGTTACTCCTGAACTTTTATCCAATTCATTGAAACGATTTATAGAGATGCGATCGGATTGGGAAAATGCTTTTCAAAACAAAAATCTAAACGAATAAAAATGAAAAAAACAGCTTTGTACTATGTTGCTGCTCTAGGTTTGACACTAGCAGCTTGCGGTGGAAAAGAAGAAACTAAAGATACCACACCAAAAGTTCCTGTTGTTCGAACTGGTGATTTGAAAATTGCTTTTTATAATCAAGATACACTTTTGAAAGGGTTTGATTTCTACCAAGAAATGGATTCTCTATTGAAAATCAAACAAAAACGTTTTGAAAATGAGCTTGTTTCAAAAGAAAAAAGTCTTCAGACCTTTGCTAATGATATGAGCCAGCGAGTGAATAGAGGTGAATTGTCTCAAAATCAAATTGCAATGATGCAAGAAGAGGGACAACGCAAACAAGATGCCTACTATAAATACCAGCAATCGGAAGGACAAAAATTGGAAGAAGAAGCCATGGAATCTTTGAAGGTTGTAAGTAAAAAAATCAAAGCTGCTGGAAAAAAATACGCTGAAAAACACGGATTAGATATTTTGATGGCGGATGCTGAAAACGGAAGTCAATTCAATTTCATCAATCCTTCGATGGATGTAACCAAAGAATTCATTGATTTCATCAATCAAGAAGAAAAATCGTTGAACCAAGAATTGGGTAAAAAGAAATAACATGCTTTTTGCACAACAAAAACAACAAGAAAACATTGCTGAGTACATTTTGTATATGTACCAAATTGAAGATGTGATTCGTTCTTTTCAGTTTGATTTGGATCGAATCATGAATGAATATGTATCCAAACAAATTCCCAATCCTTCGTTTACGGAAGCATACCGCATGTGGTATTCGGATTTGATTCGTCAAATGAAATCACAACGAATAGAAGAAAAAGGACATTTGTTTCTCATTCAAGAAGTATTGATCGAAATTTCGTATTTGCACAATACTTTGCTCAATTTGATTAATGATCAAAAATACAAGGATTTGTATGAGCGTGCTTTGGAACACATCGAAGCTTTCAAAGAAAAATCCAACTTGAAAGACAAAAATCACATCGAAATTGTGTTTCATGCCTTGTATATGAAATTGTTACTTCGTTTGCAGAAAAAAGAAATCAGTGCTGAAACGGAAGAGTCATTTGATTCCATGCGAATTATGGCAGCTTATTTGAGTCGCGCATACCATCAAATGAAATCTGGAGAGCTGAATTTTGTTCAGAATTAAATAGAATGAGGAGTCAGTCAAGACTCCTTTTTTTATTCCTCTAACTCTATATTGGATTCGAAAAAACTGAAATAGACATTACCTAAACTACGCGTTTTTTCATAATAGGGCATTTGGCTCAAATCAGTCTGACGACCGTGTTCGATAATGATCAAACCACCAGGATTGACCAATTTTCGTTCTTGAATAATTTCGACCAATGTTTTATGAAAATCAACATCATAGGGAGGATCGGCGAAGATAATGTCATACGTTTCATTCGTTTTGCGTAAAAAATCGCGCGCATCCGATTTGAAAACTTGCATGTATTCCTCCAAGTTATGTTCTTGAATTAATTTTTGAATAAATCGAACACACAAATAATTAGAATCAACCGAAGTGATTATTCCCGCTTCTCGAGATGCAAATTCCAAGGAAATATTCCCCGTTCCAGCACACAAATCGAGAATGTCTAGATTGATTAACGAGAATCGATTTTCCAACATATTGAAAAGACCTTCTTTCGCAAAATCAGTAGTTGGTCGTGATGGAAAACCTTTGGGTGGGTTGAATCTTCTTGATTTTAAATTGCCTCGAATTATACGCACGTGTTTTGAAACTTTAATGTGGATGAATGTGGTACCTCTTGCCACGAGCGAAAAATTTCGATTCGTTTCAATTGGTTTTGAATTTGTAGAAAAGTGTTAACATCAGATCCATACCCATGCAATTGCGTTTGATTTTCTTTCCAATTCAATTGCTGGATTGTAAAACTGATGTAATAAATAATATCGGCTTCGTTTGTGTATGAAAAAGTATTGTAAAACAACAATTGATTGTGTTTGACCACAACTAACTGAAATGAATCTTCTTGCAATGAAACATGAACTGCGGGTTTGAAAGTTGATTTTGAGAAAATTCCACGAAGTAAATGACTCGTTTCGTGCTGAATAACAATACGAGGAAAGCGAATCACAAAAAATGATTTCACCCAAAAAGGAATATCATACACATTTACCAGAGATAATTCTGAAATTCGGTTAAAATCGATTTCATTGTTTCCGTCAGGACTTACAAAACAAGCGTCATACAAGGTTTTAGGTTGACTCACCGAAAATACATTCGAAGGAATTAAAGTCGAATTTGGAGTAAACCAAGAAAGAGAAAATTCGTCCATTTCCATTTCCATAATTCCGGCTGTTTCAATTGCTTTTTTCAATTGATCTTTGCAGGCTTGCTCCGTTTTGGATTGAAAATTTTCTTGAAAAAGCACCTCCATTTCGTCGCCTTGAAGCAAAGCAGCTGCAAATGAATTGGCTGAAATACGAAATGTAAGCTGTTTTTTGTGCATACTATCAAAAACGTGTAAATAGATTATAATTTACATTTTATTCGAACTGAAGCACAAAATTACAATATTTTTGAGGATTAGCGAACATTGAATTGGTTGGCTTGAAATATGTACTTTTGTTTTATGGAAAACAAACACGTTTGGCTTCAGCAATTTCGTCAAGCTTTTGAGCATTATTTTGCTTTGGAACCAGTTTCTGGACAAGCGAGTGCGATGCAACAATTGATTGATTTTTTGGCAAGTTCTGAGGCTCATCCGTTGTTTATTTTAACAGGATATGCCGGAACAGGGAAAACCACTTTGCTTGGAGCATTTGTGAAAGCATTGCAGTTTACCAAACAAAAAACGGTTTTGTTAGCACCAACCGGACGAGCAGCCAAAGTTTTATCAAATAGGTCAAACCAACGAGCGTATACCATTCACAAACGAATTTATTACAAGGAAACCAAAGAGGGTGGAGGTGTTGGATTAAAATTGGCACCTAATCGATCTAAAAATACGGTTTTTATTATCGATGAAGCTTCGATGATTGGAAGTTACAGTGTTTCAGATGACGGAAATGTGAGTAGAAATATGTTGGAAGATGTCCTCACTTATGTTTTTTCGGGTGAAAATTGCAAGTTGATTTTTGTCGGAGATGAAGGACAGTTGCCGCCAGTGGGAAGTGATTTTTCACCTGCATTGAATTTGGAATATTTGCGTTTTCATTTTTCTGCATTAGACATTCATGAGGCTCAATTGACTGAAGTTTTGCGTCAGACAGAGGATTCCGATATATTATTGAATGCAACTAAATTGCGGAGTGCAGAGAAAGGATTGTATCCTGTTTTTGAACTAACTGGAAAAAAAGATTTGGTACGAATTGATGGGGGTAATTTGCAAGAAACATTAGAAGCAGCTTATGATTTTTCGGGCCAAGAAGAAGTGATGGTTATTACGCGGTCCAATAAACGAGCGAATCAATTTAACCAAGAAATTCGCAATCGGATTTTGTGGAGGGAGGAAGATATTTGTCGAGGCGATTTATTGATGGTTGTAAAAAACAATTATTTTTGGTTAGACGAAAAATCTCCAGCTGGATTCATAGCCAACGGTGAGATTGCACAAATCAAACGTTTGGGTAGAAGAGAAAAATTGTATGGATTTGACTTTGTGCATGCGAGTATCGAATTGATTGATTATCCTGAAATGGGTGATTTTGAAACCATTTTGTGGTTGGATACTTTGTCTGTTGAAGCACCGTCCATGTCGCGTACAGATTTAAAACACTTGTTTTTCGAAATTGAAAAAGAGTATCCACATGAGCACAACAAACGCAAACGCTACGAAGCCATCATGAAAAATCCTTACATGAATGCTTTACAAGTAAAATTTGCGTATGCGATTACGTGTCACAAGTCACAAGGTGGTCAATGGGAACAAGTTTTTCTGGATCATGGTTACCTGACTGACGAGATGTTGGATGACAGTTTTTTCCGTTGGATGTATACCGGATTTACCCGAGCCTCCGAAAAATTACATTTAGTCAACTTTGACAAACATTTTTTCCCAGAAATAGCAGATTAAAAATTAAATCTCTACAACAGCATCGTTTTTCAGAGTTTCTGAGAAAAGTTCCATACTAGTTTCACCCAATGTATTTTTGCGGTGATTGATTCCCCATTGAACCATGGTATCCATCACATGTTGAAATTCATTACCCGATTGAGTGAGTTCGTATTCCACTGTTACCGGAATGGTATTATAAACTGTTCGTGTAATCATACCATTCATTTCTAAGTCCTTTAATTCCTTGGAAAGCATTCGAGGAGTAATCCCTTTGATATCCCGTTCGATTTCTTTGAATCGTTTTTTTCCAAACATCAATGAGCCCATAACATGAATTTTCCATTTTCCATTGATCACATTCATGGTGTCATTTAATGCCAATAAAAATGTGGTCGAACATCGTTTAATTTGATCAAATTCAATTTTTTCCATATTGATTTTCAGGTTGCTATACTTTTGTATATCGGTATACTTTCGTATATAACTATACAAAGGTAAATGATTTGTTTTACATTTGCCAAAAGAAAAGTCAAAAGTTAATTTAAAACACGTCGAGCATGAATTGGAAAAATGGAATTCTTTTAGCATTGATTAGCGGACTGGTTTCAGGTGGAATCTGTTTGCTTTACAGTTTAATTTACTACAAAGCTTCATACACAGATTTTAGTCAGGTTGTTACCCCGGCTGGAATGTTCATCTCAAGTTTAGTTGGTACACTTTTGATGTCAGTTGGTTATATTCTTATTGGAAAGTGGAACAAAACGGGTTTATATCCTATTGCAAATATCTTGTATTCTGCGGTAAGTTTTGGAAGTACAATTGGAGTTATCACATATACCTTACCTATGGAAATTGAAGCACCTGAAATGTTTCCAGCTTTAGCGATTCCGATGCACTTCTTTCCAATAATGTCTTTTTTGTCCTTGGCACCTTTCTTTTTAAAGTTTCAATCAAGTAAATAAACAATCCAAATAAATAAATAACAAAAAAAGTATGAAACGAACAGTAGCTTATGTAGCAGCAGTAGTAACAGTTGCAATGATGTCATTTACAGTTGTAAAAGTGGCAGGAACATGGAATTTAGATGCAGGACATTCACGTCTTGGATTCGTAGTAAAACATTTAGGAATTACAGATTTAAATGGTTCTTTTGGATCATATGAAACAAAGTTAACAGCATCCAAAGAAGATTTGTCTGATGCAAAAGTAGAGTTGAAAGGAGAAATTGCTTCGATCAATACAGGAAGTGAAGCGAGAGACGGACACTTGAAATCGGCAGAATTTTTTGATGCTGAAAAATTTCCCACTTTTACATATGTAAGTAAATCATTCAAAAAAGGGAAAGCAAAAAATGAATACCTTGTTGAAGGCGATTTGACAATGAGAGGCGTTACAAAGCCAGTTGTTTTGACTGCAACATTTAATGGAACGACAACGAATCCATTTTCTAAAAAAGAAGTTTCTAGCTTTTTGTTTACAGGAACATTCAAACGAACTGACTTTGGTGTAGGAGTTGAATTTCCGTCAGAAGTTGCAAGTGATGAAATTCGTTTACATGCAGATATCGAATTGATTAAAGAGTAAAAAATGAATAAGCTTACAAGATTTAGTTCATTGACTCTTTTGGCTTTGATGCTTTTAGCATTTGCACCTGCAACTTCAAGTTGGAAAGTGGGAAATGATTATACCGTTTCTTTTTCTACATCTGGAGTGAGTGGAGTTTTCAAAACGTTTTCTGGTTCGATTGATTTCGACGCATCTAAACTGAATCAAGCTAAGTTTGATTTTAAATTGGATGTAACATCAATTAATACGGGTAATGGAATGCAAAATACGCATGCGAAAGGGGCAGATTGGTTTGATGCTTCCAAATATCCGAATATCAAATTTGTTTCCTCTTCTTTTGAGAAAACGAGTTCGGGATATACGGTGAAAGGTAAGTTAACAATTAAAAATGTGACGCAAGAAGAGTCTATTCCTTTTACATTTTCACAAAATGGTAATAAGGGTAAATTCGTAGCAAAATTTTCTGTTAATCGGGTAGAATATGGGGTTGGAAAAGCTGGAAATGATGTTGGAAATTCCATCAAAATTGAGGCAACAATTCCTGTTACGAAAAAATAGAAATAACAACTATTATAAATAAAAAGAGGCTGTCCAAATGATTTTAGACAGCCTCTTTTGTTATTGACATAATTCTACAATTTTTCAATCAAGAAATCAGTTCTACGATTAACAGCTCGATTGGATTCAGAACTATTTGGCATTTTGGGTTGCGTTTCACCAAAACCTTTAGCCGTTAAGCGACTCGCTGAAATTCCGAGAGAAACTAAGTAGTTTTTCACTTCGTTGGCACGATTTTCTGAAAGTTGTAAGTTTTTAGTATCATCACCGATATCGTCAGTATGTCCTTGAATCATGATCGTAATACTCGGATTTTCTTTTAGAAAACGAGCAAATTGTTTCAGAATGAATTTCGATTTGTCGTTGAGTGCATAGGAACTCGTTGCAAATAAAATATCATTGATGGTATATGCCGTTCCAGCTTCTAATGGTCTAACTGATAGTTCGTTTCCTTTGATAATTGTTTTTGTCAATTCTTCTTTGGCAATTAGTTTAGAGTCGAATGCATGACCTTCTTTTTTGACTGTCACCATGACGTCTTGTGGTTTTTCGGTTTTGATTACCGCTGCATATCGACCGTCATTACCATTTACACGCACTTTTTCTACTATATCACTTCCTTCATAAGCAATTTCGATTGAAGCGTTTTCAACCGGATTTCCTTCATTGTCTTTTAAATCACCTTTGATGATAGTAACAGGTTTCGGACGAGCATCTTCGTAGAGTTCAAATCCGAAAATATCCCATCCTCCTTGGTTTCTTGAAGAATAATACGCTAGATTTCCATCCGTTGATACAAAGATTCCAAGTTCATCAGACTCCGTGTTGATCGGATATCCAATGTTTTTTGGTTTTGACCATTTCCCATTTTCCATGCGACAAAAGAAGATATCTAAACCGCCTATTCCTTTTCGTGAGTCAGAAGTTTGAGAGACAAAATAGAGGGTTTCAGAATCTTGATGAAGAAATGGACTTTTATCTTTACCAGGCGTGTTGATTTCATCGAAAGGTCTTCCGGCACTCCATTTTCCATTTTCGTCACGCGTTGCCATGAAAATATCGTTGTCTTTCGTGGTTCGACGCATGGCAGTGTAAAACAAAGTGTTTCCATCAGCAGAAAGAGACGGTTGACCTTCCCAGCCATCGCGGGTATTGATTCCAGGTCCCATATTCACAAGCGGTGACCATTTAAAATCGTTTCCACCTTCACCCGTTCTTTCGTAGGTTGTAATGTATAGATCACAATTTCGATACGTTTGACCACCAACTTCTTCGTCCTTGCAAGCACACAAAATCATTTCTTTGTTATCGACTGACATCGTTGCTGCACCATAACTCGGAAAAGTACCATCGTTGAAAGGAGCAGAAAACGGTTTTCCTTTGTCAAACAAACTACCCATGTCTGCACGTTGAGAAAAGGTAAATTCCTCAACCCAATTGGATTGCAAGTCACCCAAGTTTTGACGGTTTACCTTTCGGGTGTAGAACATCAATTCATTATCGGGTGAGATCATTGGAAAATATTCATCGTTTGCCGAACTGACATTTTTTACAATTTGGGGATTAAAAGGAACAGATGTAGATGTAAGTGCAACTTCATTTTCAAGTTGGCCAATTACCTCTCGCACATCGCTCATTTTTTTGTCGTAATCTTTCGGGTATTTTTCCGGTTTATCACTTTTATACGCTAAGAATTTTTTGAAGTATTCAATGGCTTCCGGCATATTTTGTTGGGAATAGTTGATTACACCAACATAGTAAAAACAATCGGCATGGTAGTCTGAACATTGAGCGATAGCCTCCAAAAACATTTCTTTGGCTTTTGCATATGAGCGATCACCCAAAGCAGGATTTGGATTGGTTTTGTAGTATGTATTTCCTTGTTCGAAAGCATACATTGCGTATTCAAAATAAGCCATTGCATTATCTGGCTCGGCTTGAATTGCTTCCGTAAAAGAAGTAACAGCTGTTTTTGCATCTTTTGCAGCTTTACCTGCATCGATTAATTTGAGGACTTTTTTGTTTGGAGGAAGACAAGCTTCGTCTTCTACTTGAGCAAAGATAAATGAACTTGAAATAAGAAAGTATCCGGCGAATGCGTAGTGTTTTATCATAATTAAATCTTAACCAGTTTGATCAGGCATAACTAAAATCATGCCTAGATTCTATATCGGTAAAAATACAAAATGGTTACATTTAATATAAAGAAATTCGTACTTTCATCCAAATTTTAACAATGAAAATTATTTTTCTATTTCTGACTTTATTTTTCTTTGAAAAAGACGTTTTGTATGGTCAAGAATCGATTCAAATAGGTAAAAATTATACGATTAAGTCAGCCTTTTTAGAGGAAAATCGATCTATTTTAGTATACGAACCCAACCATTTTGATTCGACAAAACATTACTCAGTCATCTATCTATTGGACGGAGGAATGGAAGAAGATTTTTTACATGTTGCCGGTTTGGTTCAATTTTTTCAATTGCAATTTGCATGTCCTGATTTTATTTTAGTTGGGATAAAAAATGTGGATCGAAAGCGTGATTTTACCTATAAAACAGTGGATACAAGTTATCAGAAAAACTTCCCAACTTCAGGTAAATCAGAACCTTTTATTTCGTTTATTCGTCAAGAATTGATTCCTTTTGTTGATTCAAAATACAAAACATCGGATGAAAAATACCTAATCGGTCAATCACTTGGAGGACTTTTAGCAACTGAGATTTTGTTTCGTTATCCTACAACTTTTTCTCATTATTTGATTGTTAGTCCGAGTCTTTGGTGGGACAATGAATTGCTATTAAAGGCAAATAAAAAGAATCCATTTTCCGAAGAGGTACAATTTGTTTCGATTTCAGTTGGTGCAGATGAACATCGGATCATGAAAAGGGAAGCCAAAAAATTAGCACGAATTACAAGACATTCCAAAGTGAAACAATCACATTTCCATGTTCTTAGGAAAGAAGATCATGCGACAGTTCTTCACAGAGCGTTATATCATGGTTTTCGGGAGCTTTTTCCAGTTAAACAACCTAATTAGCAGATGAAAGAAAAAAAGGAAGTTTCATTTTCGCTGCTAAAACGGATCCAAAGTTTTCGCTTTGCATTTCAAGGAATACGGTCTCTTTGGCAAGATGAACATAATTTTAGAATACATCTTGTTGTCGCCTTTTTGTTCTCCATTTTTGGATTGTTGGTTGGATTTCAATTGTCTGATTGGATGTGGTTTGCCTTAGCTGTTGTACTCGTTTTGATCACCGAAGGAATAAATACGGCACTCGAAATGATGTGTGATTTTGTTGAGCCGAATAAACATCCGAAGATCAAACAAATAAAAGATGTAGCAGCAGCAGTCGTTTTAATTGCTTCTATGTTTGCGGTTTTAGTAGGATTCATTTTGGTGCGAAAGTTTCTTTTTTAAAAGCAGAAAATCAACCAAAAATGAAAGAAAAGTGCATTTCACAAACTTTTTCGTGCCGTTCATGAGTTATTTCAGATAAAACGGTGGATTATTCTTAGACTTGTAATGGAATAATTGATGTGTAAAACACATTTAGAGTTTAGGTTAGATAAAATGAAAGAGACTGAGTAATG
>CAYRMV010000084.1:0-14656 GCA_964425255.1 uncultured Flavobacteriales bacterium | reverse complement strand
TTTTTTGATTTTCAAACTATTTACACTTCCTCTTGATGGCTTTTCAGTTGGATTCACTGGGATAGATCCATTTGTCTGTGGAACAGATACAAGCTGTATCGTTCTATTTTGCACATCGCTTAAACCATTTGGTTTCTTTTCAGAAATACTTGGATTAGCTTGATCTGAATCTGGTTCTTCGGAGGAATTCGTTTGTGAAAATTGTCTTGGTGAGTAAACAGAATCAACCGATTGAAACTGTGTGAGTGTAAAAACAAATACTAATCCTGCTGCAACAGCTGCATAGCGAACATACAGAGGAAGGATTCTACCAGTTGCTTTTTTCAAGCCTTTTTTATCTGGATAAGACAATGAAAAATCAGGATGCAAACGCGTTTGAGCGTAAAGCATTCTTTCCTTTTCAAATGCTGGATTTGCTTGTAAGTACGACGCTAATTCGAGTTGTTTGTTGGCATCTAACTCGTTTTCTAATTCAGCAATCAAGAAAGTATCTACGTTTGATTCTTGAATTGCTTCGGAAGTTAAATCCAATTTTAGCATGGCCTTCCAATCAGAATCTAAGGAAGTAGAATCAGGTGAAAAATGACAATCTAACCAATCTTCGTCTACTTTCAACTCTGGATGTTCATCCAAAAAGGCAAGCAACAAGACTTCCTGCTCTTTGGAAAGGTTTCCTTCCAAAAAGTCGAGGTAAAATGCCTCGTAATTGTCTTTATTTATAGATTGCTTCATGCTACTAATTCTCTCGACTTTAAGTAATTTTTCAACGTTTGTCTTGCCCTAAAGATATACACTTTTACTTGAGATTCATTCAACTGAGTAATTTCAGCAATCTCCGCATAGTTATATCCTTCATAATCACGCAACAAAACAACGGTTTTTTGAATTTCTGGCAAACGATCCAATGCTTCATTGAGTATTTTACCTGCATCAAATTCGAGTCCATTTTCCGATTTCATCGTCAAATCTGCTTTTTCGAAATCCCCGTTTCGTTTTTCTTTTTTAATCCAATCGATCAAAGTATTGTTTGCAGTAGTAAATAAATACGATTTCACCTTTTCTACATCAATCTCTTCGTGCTTGGACCATACTTTTAAGAACGTTTCCTGTACAATATCCTTTGCCGACATCTCATCACGCAAATGCTTGACAACGAACCTGAAAAGTCCATCGGCATATAAGTCAACAGCGGTATTATACTCTTTAGCGTTCATAGTTTACTCTTCTAAGACTAAGAAGTCGATTAAAAGTTACAACAAAACGGAAAAAAAAGAAAAAATTTTTTCTGACCCCAATTCAACCATTGATTTCCAAGGTGTTCAAATAAAAAAACGCCACCAAAAAATCTTGGCAGCGTTTGTATCTATTTTGTATTCGCTTGCTTATTCGCGAATTGCTTTTATGCCTGGTAATTCAATTCCTTCCAAATATTCGAGCATCGCTCCACCACCGGTTGAAACATAACTTACTTGATCTGCTAATTCAAACTTATTGATTGCTGCGACAGAATCTCCTCCTCCAATCAAAGAAAAAGCTCCCTTTTTGGTTGCATCAACAATAGCCAAAGCAACGTCTTTCGTTCCTTGTTGGAAATTTTCCATTTCGAAAACACCCATCGGTCCATTCCACAAAATCAACTTGGAAGCGGTGATCACTTCGCGGCACAATTCCGATGTTTTAGTTGCTGTGTCCAAGCCCATCCATCCGTCTGGAATTTCACGGATATCGACCACTTGAGTATTTGCTTCGTTATCAAATTTGTCTGCAATAATCGTATCGACTGGAATAATCATACGAACACCTTTTTGTTCAGCCTCAGCAATGATTTTACGTGCTGTTTCCAAGTAATCGTCCTCTACCAAAGAGTTTCCGACTTTACCGCCTTGCGCTTTCACAAACGTGTAAGCCATTCCACCGCCTACAATTAAATTGTCCACTTTGTCAAGCAAACGCTCAATGATTGTGATTTTGGAGGAAACTTTTGCACCACCCACGATGGCTGTTAGCGGTTTGTCGTTGCTATTTAAAACCTTATCAACACTTTTGATTTCAGCTTCTAACAAAAAACCAAACATTTTATCCTTCGGGAAAAACTTCGCAACAATTGTTGTACTAGCATGTGCTCGGTGTGCTGTACCGAAAGCATCGTTCACATAGCAATCACCGTGTTTAGCCAAGGTTTCAGCAAAGCTTTCTGTTCCTGTTGTTTCTTGTTTGTAGAAACGTAAATTTTCTAACAACAAAACTTCGCCTGCTTGCAAGTTTGCACTCATTGACAAAGCGTCTTCACCAATGCAATCACTCGCAAACTTTACGGGTACACCCAATACTTTACTCGTATGTTCCACAATGTGTTTCAACGAAAATTTATCTTCGAAACCTTCTTTCGGTCGGCCTAAATGAGACATTAAGACAACACTACCTCCTCCGTTCAAAATATGTTTGATTGTTGGAACAGCAGCACGGATTCGGGTATCGTCCGTAATTTCAAGTGTTTCTTTGTCTAATGGAACATTAAAGTCAACACGGATTAGCGCGCGCTTTCCGTGGAAATCATACGAGTGAATATCAGCCATTTTTCGATTTTTAAACGGTGCAAAAGTAGGAAAATTTCTCGTTATTGTGAAATTTAGCCCAAAACCAGAACAGGTAAGGACGCAAAATTTCGAAGCGTAATTCAGGATTTATTCTGGCAAAGGAACAAAGCTAGTTTCTCCAGGAATCTTTGGAAATTCTTGTGCTTTCCATGCTCGTTTCGCTTCTTCAATTCGCTCTTTGGAAGTGGATACAAAATTCCAATAAATATGGCGTTCTTCTTCAAAAGGCTCGCCTCCAAAAATGTAAATTTTTGAATTTGGTTGAATGGTAAACGAACACAGACCCGACTCTTGGGTTACAAGTAACTGTTTTGTTCCAAACGTTTCGCCTTCGGCTTCGATCGAACCATCCAATATATAAATTCCCGACTCACCGAACAGTTGACCTTTGAAATCGATTACTTCCGCTTGTTCTTCGGAACAAATTTCCAACAAATACATCGGACTGTAAACAGGAACGCCAGATTTTCGTCCCATAGCTTCACCTGCAACCAATCGAAAATTGACCGAACCTTGTTTCCAGTTGGGCAATTCATTTTCGTTTGCATGGTAAAAACTAGGCTCACATTCTTCTAACTCTTTGGGAAGTGCTACCCAAATTTGTAAACCGTGCATGGTTTTGGTTTTACCACGCAAGCGATCGGGTGTTCGCTCCGAATGAACAATTCCTTTTCCAGCGGTCATCCAATTGACTTGACCGGGTAAGATTTCTAGTTCAGTTCCTAAACTATCGCGGTGCATAACAGCGCCATCAAACAAATAAGTTAGAGTTGCAAGCCCGATGTGCGGATGAGGGTCTACATCAAATTCATGTTCTGGATCCAAGACAGCTGGTCCCATGTGATCGATGAAAATAAACGGCCCCACCATGCGCTTTTGGCGAAATGGCAGCAAACGACCCACCAAAAAGTTTCCAATGTTTGCTGGTCTTTCTTCAATGATATGAGATAGCGTCGACATCGTGTTATTTGACAATTAATTGGAACCCTTTTCCATGTACATTCATGATTTCGATGTTTTCATCTTCTTTTAGAAGTTTGCGCAATTTCGCAATGTACACATCCATACTACGACCATTGAAATAGTTGTCATCTCCCCAAATTGCACGCAAAGCTGCCTGACGATCTAAGATATCATTTTGATTTTTAACCAACAAACGAAGCAACTGATTTTCCTTCGTAGTCAATTTCTTTGGTTCTCCTTGTGTATACAACAACCTCGTTTGAGAATCATACTTGATTTTACCCACCATAAACGTTTCATCTTCCTCATCGAGATCAATATCCGAACGACGAATGATCGCTTCGATACGCGCCAAAAGCTCTTCCATCGAGAATGGTTTGGTCATGTAATCATCTGCTCCCAGAGAAAATCCTTCGAGTTTATCTTCTTTCATCGCTTTTGCAGTAAGGAACAAAATCGGGGTTTTCTTATCAATTTCACGAATTTCTTTTGCTAAAGTAAATCCGTCCATTTCTGGCATCATGACATCAAAAATACAGAAGTCAAATCCTTCATCGTTAAAAAGTTCAAAAGCCGCTTTTCCGTTGCGAACCAATTCCACGTTGTATCCTTTAGATTTCAAAAAGGACTGTAACAAAAAACCTAAATTTTCATCGTCTTCTGCTAATAAAATGTTCAGTTTTCTACTCATAATCAATCAATTATTATTAAGGTAAATATGGATCCTTCTCCAGGTTTACTTTTCACTTGTATGTTCCAGCCTTGCAATTCTACAATCGCTTTTACATAACTTAAACCCAATCCAAATCCTTTGACATTGTGTACATTTCCCGTTGGAACACGGTACAATTTATCAAATATTTTTGCGATATGTTCTTTCGAAATACCAATTCCTTTGTCTTCAATTTCCAACATTACACGAGCACCTTCTTGATAAAGGCGAACTGTAATACTTGGTTTTTCTTTGCTGTATTTTATTGCATTATCAATCAAATTACTTACTACGTTCGTTGTATGAACACGATCACCTTGAATGAAAATCGATTCTTCAGACAACTTTTCGAACAATTCTCCTTGCACAGAGTTTAAACGAAAACGTGCATTTTCACATATTTGTTGCACGATCTCTGTTAAGTTGAGTGTTTCTTTTTTCAATTTAAGTTCACCACGATCAATTACAGCACTTTGCAAAATTCGTTCTACTAATACACCCAAACGTTTGTTTTCTTCATCAATCATTTTCACAAATGGTGCAGCTGCACTGCTTTTTTCGCCCATCATATCGGTATCATTCATTGCTTGACAAGCAAGTGAAATTGTTGAAATCGGCGTTTTAAATTCGTGGGTCATGTTGTTGATGAAATCATTTTTCATTTCTCCTAACTTTTTCTGCGTTAAGATGGTACGAAACATGAATGAAATCGCTACGACAATCAAAACGATTAACACCAAACTTACGGAGAGCAAACCTCCCATTTCGCGCAAAACAAAAGATTTCTTGGTTGGAAAATCGAGGTATAAATACAATTGTTCGTCCAACACATTGGCAGGAAACAACTGTGTACTAGCTACTTTTACAGTATCCAGATTGATTTTATACTTGGGCGTTGGAAAATCAAATTTCACCCGATCTCCATCTTCGTTAACAATCATAAAATTGTAATCCAATGGCAATTCATCTTGCTTAATTTCATGAGAGATAATTGAATCCAAAAACTCTACATCTACCCTTTTTGCTGGTTCGTCATACACATTATCACGAAATGCCTCCACCATCATGTCATTGACATACTTGGCTTTGCGGAAAATTTGCTGCATCACACGTTGATCCAACTGTATCGCAACCGAAACGGAATCCGATTTAGGTAAAACTCCCGATTCCCGATTGAACAATTGACGCAACTGTCTCACGTCGCGGGCCAATACTTTTTGTTCGGCTGTTAAACCCGATATAGAATCAAATGATTTTCCTTGAATGATGAGATAGTTTTCAACTTTCCCATTGGTTATTAATGTCGTGTCTTTGATACTAACAGAACCTTTTGCCGCCAATAAATTTTGAAATTCTTCTTTCAAAATATCTTTGTACTGTCCACTAAAATCGCGGTTCATGACGTGCATGTATTTGCGAATGTCATCTGCTTTCTCATGGCGAATCGCAATTCGTTCTAGTAAGGTTTTCACTTTCCCTTTGAATTCCGTGGATTTGCGGTCATACAACTGTGCTGTTTGAAAAAATTGAATCAACAACAAAGCCACCATCGCCACGGTGACCAACAAAACAATAAAATTGATTCTTATCTTTCCCACAAGTTGTAAGTTATGTTGAAATTAATTTTTTTTATCGAACTCAGTTTAAAAGTAACGGATAGAATAACAAAAAAGTTTACCTTAACGATTTTTAACAGCATTAAATCAATTAAAAATTGAATAAAATATAGCTAAAATTTAATAAAATTAAATCTTAATTAATCGATTTATATAGTTTATATAAACTGTTGTTATACATGGTTTTATAATAAAAATACTTAAGAAAATAAAATTAGTTAATTAAACAACTAATAAATAAATTAATAACTATTTTAACAAGTAAACTGAAAACCGAACCTATTTTGAGGAAAAACAAGGGTTTTAATCCCGAATAGACATTTTGACATGAACAATAAAGAAACAAGACCAAGTTTCAGGTTGTAGAATTTTTCTATCTTCGTAGCGATGAGTTCAAAAGCAGAGAAATACAGTCAAAAAGGATTGCGTAGCAGTTATGCTTCGACGATCATTGGAATTTCATTGGTATTGTTCATGATTGGCATTGTTTTGAGTGGCCTGTTGGGCCTTGAAAACATACAGCGTCAAGCGAAAGAGAATTTACAAGGAGATTTGTTTTTCAAAGCAGATGTTGAAGTTGCCGATATCAAGCAAATTGAACAGGAATTAAAAACGTGGAAAGAATTGAAAGAAGCAGCGTTTATTTCACCCGAAAGAGCCATCGAAGAATTCAGCGGTTCCAACACATCCAGCGATGAGATTTTATCCATTTTTGAAGGAGAAAACCCGCTTCCACCAACCATTTCATACAAACCCATCGCAGAATATGCCACCAAAGAAGGCATGGAAAAAATAAAAAGCAAATTAATAAAAGCTTATCCCGATGTTTTGGACGAAGTGAGTTACGACCCTGCTAGCGTTGAAACCGTGAATCTGGGGTTCAAACAAATTGCCTTTTTGATTTTAGCCATTGCAACCTTGTTGATTATCGTTGCTGTTGCCATGATTAATAACACGATTCGTTTAGCACTTTACTCCAAACGATTCACCATCAAAACGATGCAACTTGTTGGTGCAACTTCTCGTTTCATTCGTATGCCTTTCTTGTTGCAAGCAGTTTGGCAAGGAATTACTTCTGCCATTATTGGCATGGGCTTATTAATGACTTTGTTTTACGCGGTCAACAATTTGTTCGACACATTGGAATTTCAGTTTAGTTGGCTTATTTTTGCCGAATTACTTGCAAGTTTGTTAGTGATTGGCGTCGTGATTTCATTTGTATCAACCTTTTTTGCGTTGAATAAATATTTGAAAATGAAACTCGACGATTTATATTGATTTAATTAGAAAAAAAAATGGAAAAACGCTCTCTTTTCGCATTTCATAAGGAGAATTACAAATTCTTATACATTGGTTTAGCAATCAATATTTTAGGCTTTATTTTGATGATTGGTGGTGGGTCAGATGATCCGTCAAAATTCAACGAAGAAGAGTTATTCAGCCCTATTCGTTTGACTGTAGCGCCCATTTTAATTGTCTTGGGATATATCATTTTGATTTACTCCATCATGCGCAAACCAAAACAAAAATCAGAAGAGTAAGCAATGGGAATTTTTGAAGCCATCATCTTGGCAATTGTAGAAGGACTCACTGAATTTCTTCCTGTTTCTTCGACTGGACACATGATTATCGCTTCTTCCTTTATGGGAATAGCAGAAGATAATTTTACCAAATTGTTTACCATTGTCATTCAATTGGGTGCCATTTTATCCGTTTTGGTTTTGTATTTCAAACGGTTTTTTAAATCCCTTGATTTTTATTACAAGTTAATTGTCGCTTTTATTCCTGCGGCGGTTTTTGGCGTACTGCTTTCCGATAAAATTGATGAATTACTTGAAAGCCCACTAGCTGTGGGAGTTTCCTTGGTTGTAGGTGGAGTGATTCTATTATTTGTGGACAAGTGGTTTGCAAACGGAGATTTAGATAAAGACGAGGATATCAGCTATTTGACTGCGTTGAAAATTGGTTTTTTCCAATGCATCGCTATGATTCCTGGGGTTTCCCGTTCAGGTGCTTCCATCGTTGGGGGAATGAGTCAAAAATTGACCCGTAAACTAGCGGCTGAGTTTTCGTTCTTTCTAGCTGTACCGACAATGTTTGCAGCAACGGCAAAAAAACTATACGACTATTTCAAAGATGGAAACGAAATTACAGCCGAAGAAACCCATGTTTTAATCATTGGAAATGTTGTCGCTTTTATCGTTGCATTGATTGCCATCCGAAGCTTTATCGGGTTTTTAAACAAATATGGATTCCGTCTTTTCGGTTGGTACCGCATTGTTGCCGGACTCATCATTCTTATTTTGTTGTTCTCAGGCTATCAGCTTAAAATCGTTTAATGATCGAAAACAGTATTTTTCAAAAAGGGTTAACCATCTTGGTTGACAAGCCTTTGCATTGGACATCGTTCGATGTTGTCAATAAATTGCGTTGGAATATCAAGCAACGTATCAAGGTGAAAAACATCAAAGTGGGACATGCTGGTACCTTAGATCCTTTGGCTACAGGTTTGTTAATTGTTTGCATCGGAAAACACACCAAGCAAATCGATCAAATCATAGCGGATGAAAAAACCTATACAGGAACAATTCTCCTTGGAAAAACAACTCCATCTTACGATTTAGAAAGCGAATACAACGCAGCATTTCCGACCGAACATATTACCTCAGAAATGCTAGAAAATGTCCGTCAATCGTTTGAAGGAATTCAACAACAAGTTCCACCCATTTTTTCTGCCAAACAAATTGATGGCAAACGAGCATACGACCTTGCTCGCGCAGGAAAAGAAGTCGAACTTCCATCCAACACCATCGAAATCAAACGATTAAACATAGACTCTAGTCGTTTTCCTGAAATTGATTTTGAAGTCGTTTGTTCGAAAGGAACCTATATTCGATCACTGGCGCATGATTTTGGTCAAAAACTCAATTCGGGTGGAACACTGATTGCTTTGCGCAGAACCGCTTCGGGTGAAAACCACATTGACAACTCAAAATCGGTCGATGAATGGATTGAATGGATCCAAACCGTTGAGCTAGAAAACGAAAACTAGGCGTTTATTTTCTTTGTCCAATAAAATAATTCCGTTGGATGACCTGAATTTGTGTACCTTTGCCTAAAATATGCTCGCGATGAACACAAATGGAAAAGGTCGGGGTCGCTCGACAGACAAAAAAACCAAATCAACTACTAAACCTTCTGGATCAAGCCAAAAAGGAAAACCAAAAAAAGCAAAAAGTCCGTTTTCAAGTACGGTGAAAAAAGCAGATTCTTCTTCGGATGATAAAAACGTGACACCACGCCAAAAAGGAAAATACGTCGATTTCAAAATCAAACAGAAGAAAGGCGATCCCATGCCTAAATTCAACGAAGATGAAATCCGTTTAAATAAATTTTTATCCAACGCAGGAGTTGCTTCTCGCCGCGAAGCGGATGTTTTGATTCAAACAGGTGTTGTTTCTGTAAACGATGAAATTATCACCGAATTGGGTTACAAAATCAAACCAGGTGATGTGGTCAAATACGACGGTGAAACAATCAATGCGGAGAAAAAGCAATATGTTTTACTCAACAAGCCCAAAGATTTTATCACCACCATGGACGATCCATTGGGTCGTAAAACGGTGATGAGTTTGGTGAAAAAAGCGTGTAAAGAACGCATTTATCCTGTTGGACGTTTGGACCGTGACACGACGGGCTTGTTGTTGTTTACAAATGATGGAGATTTGGCAAAAAAATTGACGCATCCTCGATACAAAGCATCCAAAATTTACCACGTTGAAACCAATTTACCCGTTGCTCGAGAAGATGTTGAAAAACTACGCAAAGGAATTCTGTTGGAGGATGGAACCATTCAATGTGACAAGGTGGAATACAACAGCAACGGAAATCCAAGAGAAGTTGGCGTAGAAATTCACTCCGGAAAAAACCGCATTGTTCGACGTATGTTTGAACATTTAGGATATGAAGTGGTTAAATTAGACCGCGTTCAATTTGCAGGATTAACCAAAAAAGATTTGCCTCGTGGGTTTTTCCGACATTTATCTGAAAAAGAAGTTGCCTTCTTAAAAATGAGTTAATTTTAGTCCCAGAAACAATCGATTCATGAAATATTTATTTATCGTTCTCGCCTTTGGATTTTTGCTTTCTTGTTCGGATGACGAGAATAAAGTGGTGTCACAAAACGAGTTAATCGACTATTTTTACCCGTACGATAGCATTCCGAAAATTTACTGTTATCGGGACGTTTCCAACGGAATCAATGAAAAATTTCATCGGGTTTATGGAATTGAAGATTCTAAAGGAAAACACATTGTTGTGGAGTATTTTTCGGAAGACGGACGCATTTTGGAAGCGTACAATTACTTGGTTGATTCCCTTCGCATTTACGAACACATGGTGGTGAACCGCGACGGAATTAAAATTACAGCTCAAGTAAAGAAAAATGCACTTTATCCCATGAACCTGAAAGAAAACACGTGGTTTGCAAGTAAATTCCCTGGTTTTCAAGACTCAACTTTGATTTTAGCGGAAGTACTTCGCGGAGTGAAATCGAGTAAACCAGAAAAAATCCAAATCATGGGGAAAAAAGAGGAAGCACTTGTGATGCAAGACACCATTCGTTGGACACAATTCAATCCATTTACTCGAAATGAATCGGAGTTAATCGGTCTTGCAAACACCTATTTTGCGAAAGGAATTGGACTAGTTCGCATGCACGATCAACAAAGTAAATCGGATTATGTGCTTGAAAAAATTCTTTCTCAAAAAGAATGGGTCGATATTATGAATCGTTAGTCAACTTACATGAAATACATTCTTATTGTTCTATCGCTTCTCTTTGTTGTTGAAGCACAGGCACAACGAAAATCACGGATCAAAAAAAATTCCAACGGCACAGGAACATTCTTTGGCTATTGGGGATACAACCGTTCTTTTTACACAAAAAGCGATTTAATTTTTCAAGGAGAAGGTTACAATTTTACCTTGCGTGGGGCTACAGCATCCGACAATCCTTCGAAAGAAATCGACACATATTTTGATTTTAAACGCATTACTGTTCCTCAATTCAACGCGCGCGTTGGTTACTATTTCAAAAACAAGTATGCGATAACTTTTGGTTACGACCACATGAAATACATTTTTGACGACCGCAACGAAGTGCTTTTGGATGGTTACATCGAGCCCGGTTTGGATCAAAATTGGTCGGGAACATACAACAATGAAAAAGTGATTACCGATCGAAATCAATTTCATTATGAAAATTCGAACGGATTGAATTACTTGCATTTTGAACTTTTGCGCACCGATCATTTGTTTAGAGCCAGAAACCAACGTTTTGGAATCAGTGCAAGTTATGGAATTGGTGCTGGAGGTCTTTTGTCGTACAATGATTTTCGCTTTGCAGGAAGAGATGACCGAGTAACCATTTCCATGTCAGGCTACGCCATTTCTGGACACGCATCTTTGCGCTTCGAATTTTGGAATCATTTTTTCTTACAAGGTGAAGCAAGTGGTGGTTTCATGCACCAAACGAAAGTGCGCACGCATCCGAGTGACCACAACACCTATGCAAAACAAAAATACGGTTACAGCATGTTTTCAACCGTTGCCGGATTTTTCTTGTACATTCGACCAAAAAACAGTTGTAACGATTGCCCAAACTGGTAAAAATTACTTCGAAATAAACGATACAAAATGGGATTGCTGATACGAAGCGTCCCATTTTTTGTTGGCCGCAATTTGCTTTTTGATATTTTCAGCTTGTTCTAAAGCCCGATTAAAATCCGACCCAAAGGAATCAACACGATAAAATGCAGCGGATTGCGCTAAATCGGAAATCGAGGCGTAAGCTTGGTGAATTAACAAAGGGATTCGATAACCGAAAGCAATGTTGAACATCCCCGAAATCTGATTCGAAATGTATTGTTCCGCACTTGGTGTTTCCGGATGAATCAACGGGCACAGAAAATCCATGTTTCGCAGGTGTGCATCCAACTCATCTTGCGAAAGAAAATGGTCAAAAAACACCACTTTATCTTCGATCTTTTTTTCGACTAACAACGAATGAAAAGTCTTAAAATCGTCGGATTCTCGCTTGGATTTCCCCAAGAAATATACTTTAACCTGTTCTGGAGTTTGTTCCAACATGTCAACAAAACCGTACAAATCCTTTCGGCGAAACTCCACTCCACCCACAATTCCAATCGAAATTTCATTCGGATTTTTTGGAAAACGCAATTCACTTTTGGGGTACACAATCGGATAAAAAACACCTACTTCGATTCCTGTTGGTGGAACAATCTTTTCGCGTAAAAAATCACTGAGCAACAAATACGAGCGAATGCGGCGATGAATTACTTTTTGCGTAAAACTTCCTTGAAATTTGCGAATTGTATGAATAATTCCAAGCATTTTCATCGATCTCGGCAGTAAAAAAGTCAGGTTTCGAATCTGTCCTCCTTGGGCGGTGTTGCACACCACATGTGTTACGCCAAATCGCTTGAAATCGAGAATCGCCTGTTTCCAAATTTTCCAATCCGACCCAAATTTCCCACCAAAAGAAACGCATTTCATTTCCGAAACCATTGGATGCCAAGCTGGATTTCGATCCCAAACCTCTTGTGTGGTAAGCATAAAAACCGGAATTTGGTTCTGATGCAAAGCTAAAATTTGCGTGAACAAGCACTCGTCGTGCGATCCTCCAATTTCGATTAAGGCAACTTTCATGGTCATTCCAGCGATTTTCAACAATTGATTTTTAGCAACCTTTTGACAGGTGCTTCGAAACAAAGATACATTGGATTTACTTTTGTACCATGCAGTTAATACGAATTATCCTATTGTTGTTCTCCTTGAGTGCGGCAGCCGTTCTTGCTCAAAAAAGTCAAGTAACGATTCTGATTGATGCTGGTCATGGCGGAAGCGATCCGGGACATTTATCCAACAACAAAGCCCACATGCCTGAAAAAGAGCTAAACTTGTTGATTGCAAACAAATTAGGTTTCTACTTGGAAAACTTACTTCAACATGTTCAAATCGTTTATACCAGAAAAACCGATGAATTTGTCAGTTTGGATGACCGAGTTAGTTTAGCCAATGATAAAAATGTCGATTTGTTTATCAGTATCCATTGCAATGCCAACGAAAAAACAAAAATTCATGGAACGGAAAGCCATGTTCATTCCTTCGACTCGAAAAAATCGGTGAAATTGGCCAAAAACTTTGAAAAAGAATTTTCAGGAAGAGCAGGCAGAAATTCGCGCGGGGTTAAAAACAACGACGACCGTGAACATTCCTTGCAAGTGTTGAAATACACCAAAATGACTTCTGTTTTAGTTGAATGTGGATTTCTAACCAACACCGCTGAAGCCAATTACCTCAACACCGAACACGGACAAGACATCATTGCCTCTGCCCTATTTCGAGGTGTTCGATCCTATTTGCAAGACGAATACCCAAGTATCTCCTTCATCCCGAAAAAGAAAGAGGAAACGAAAGAAACTGCCTCCACGGACAAGGGTACAAAATACTACATTCAAATTACCTCATCCGCTGATGTGATTGACACCGAACACGAGTCGTTTCAACGTACAGGAGAAAAGGTTATTCGCGAAAAACTAAACACGACAAACAAATACAAATACCGGTATTTGATTGGCTCGTATGAAACAAAAGAAGAAGCAAAAACCGTTTTGGAAAAAGTGAAAAAGAAAGGTTTTCCCGATGCGATCATCATTCAGAAAAAAGAATAAAATACTTATAAAGAATCTCTTAATCGCTAATCATCTATACAAAACCCAAGCATTGAAACGAAATTTCACTCCAAAGCGAATTTCCTATTTTGGGAAAAATTTTGTTGTTTTGTCAAACTTTATTACTTTCATCTAAAATATAGACAAACATGGCTACGGTATTTGAAACCAGACTGATTGGAAACATAGGGAAAGACGCAACAGTAAAAAACATGGAACGAGGTGTAATCGCAATTAATTTTCCGGTTGCACACAACAAAAATTGGCGCGATAAACGCACGGGCGAATCGAAAACAAAAACTACGTGGGTCAATTGTACGATTTGGAAAAAAGAAGGAGCCAACTTACGCATCTTAGATTTTTTGAAAAAAGGTGCTTTGGTCGAACTCATCGGTAGTCCATTTGCTAAAGCGTACCCACAAGAAGATGGTTTCATTCGGACCGAAATTCGCTTAAACGTATCCAAAACAAACATCCTCCGTCCTGCTAAATGCGAAGACAATGCTGATTGCGAAGACATTGTTGACAGCGACGAAAACGATTGCGAAGACGACAACGATTGCCTAGAAACATCTTTGGATGATTTCACGTTAGACGAAGATGATTTTTAAGTAAAATCGGTGCTTCATTTTCAATTTGTTAGCGTTTTGGCTAAAAAAAATGAAAATTTTTTTACTCATTTTCTTGCTTGAACGGATAAATTGCTTATTTTTGCAAACGCTTTGAGAAATCAAGCAACATATTCTTCCTTAGCTCAGTCGGTTAGAGCATCTGACTGTTAATCAGAGGGTCCTTGGTTCGAGCCCAAGAGGAAGAGCGAAAAAACCCAGTAAAACATTTGATTTTGCTGGGTTTTTTGTTTTAATATATTTCGAGCCGAATGCCTGAGCCGAACACTTTCGGATCAGTGCAAAAATCTGGGATCAGTGCAAAAATCTGTGGAGCACTAAAAAAGTTAAGGATCAGTGCAAAAATCTGTGGAGCACTAAAAAAGTTAAGCGAAAATTTGTGTTA
>CAYRMV010000083.1:0-15357 GCA_964425255.1 uncultured Flavobacteriales bacterium | reverse complement strand
AATGTTGCTGTTTCGTAACATGCTACGGTTGGCTGTGCTGGCTGTGTTCCTGTTACGTCCCACGAACAAGTTGTCGTGTTGAATGTCGCTGTTTCATAACATGCTACGGTTGGCTGTGCTGGTTGCGTTCCTGTTACATCCCAAGCACAAGTTGTCGTATTGAATGTCGCTGTTTCATAACAAGCTACGGTTGGTTGCGCTGGTTGCGTTCCCGTTACGTCCCACGAACAAGTTGTCGTGTTGAATGTCGCTGTTTCATAACAAGCCACCGTTGGTTGTGCTGGTTGCGTTCCTGTCACATCCCATGCACAAGTTGTCGTATTGAATGTCGCTGTTTCGTAACATGCTACGGTTGGTTGAGCTGGTTGATTTACCGTAACAGTAATTGGTTTCGTCGTTACACATCCTCCACTTCCGGCTGTAATTGTATAAACAACTGAACCGGTTGTACCAGAATTGAGCGTTAAAGTTTGATTTATTGAAGTGCCACTTCCATTTGAAGACCCTGAAACATTACTTGCAACTTGAGTCCAAGTGTAGGAAGCTTGAGGGGGAGAACTTGAAATCGGTATATTGACGGGTTGTCCAGAACAGATGGTTAAATCTGTATTATTGATAGTAGGTCCGTTGACAATGTTAAAAGTAATACTTTCACTACAGAATCCAACTGTTGCTGTAATAGTCACTTGTCCTGGCGTACTTCCTGCAGTAAATGTATTACCCGAAATAGTACCTAATCCAGCACCAGCAGTAATTGTCCATTGAACTGTTGGATTGTCGTGAGTTCCACCAAGTGTTGCAGTTAAATTTTTTGTCTCTCCAATACAAATATCAGCATTAGAAGTTGTGTTAGTAACAGTTGTGTTTTGTCTATATCTTAAAACGGCAGATTGACCTGTAAAATCATGTCCCGTATATTGACCACAAGTGTTTGCAGATGCACAAAGACCCGTTGACACATTGAAGTAATAACTTCCATTTGATGGAGCATTGAACGAAAAACTATTTAATGCAGGTGAGCCTAAAGGAGTTCTTCCGCAATTTGTTCCTCCTGGAGCCCAAGCTTGCATGTAAGCATTTGGCATAGCTGTTCCACAGGCAGTAGTTCCAAGATTTTCTACCGTGTAATTTACACCTTGAGTTAGTGGATTTATCTGAGAAAAAGTACCCGAACCAGCACACCAAGTGTTCGACCAGTTTGTACAGTTTGGATTAGCTGGAATTGTCCCATTAGCCGCAGCAGTGTACCCAACAGTTGTCCAGCCAGTTACATCGCTGTAATCAATAATTAAAAATGGTTTTGCTGTTTGAGCATATCCTCGAATGTTAACATAACATGTATTATGTGGTCCTCCAGCATAAAATTCAAATCCTAAACCTACCCAATTAGGAATTAATCCATTCTGAACATGTTGAATATTAGCAAAATTTGGTGTTGTTTTTGAACCATTTGAACCCACAGGATTACCTCCAAAGTTTCGAGTTAAAAATATATCTCCATCTCGAATATCTGCCAAAAGTGCAGCATTTCCAGCAGAAACGGGGTCATTTGCAAGATGCCTAATTCTAACATTTGTGCCACAATCTGTATCGGCAGAATACGTACTATAAACGGTGTAATTCAATCGAACATTACAAATAATTGAATTGTCAGGAATTGCTGTTAAATTAAATTTTGCCCAAGAGTTCAAAAATTTATCTGTCGATTCATCCAATCTACCCAAACGCATGTCCTCGTTGATTCGAGAACCAATAGTTGTTGTGCCGTAGTTCGTTAAGCTCGTTCCATTCAAAGAAAAATGACCCGTCCATTGTGCTGCATTGTCTGGATAATAATTTCCCGTAGGATCAATATACAGAGGAAAAATACGGTCTGAATCGGTCAGCCATGCCATATCAACAATTGTTTTAATCAAAACTTTATTTCCTGCCTGATGAACCAATTCAAATTTTCCTTCGATCTCGTGATCGTGGTGATGCTCTTCGCCATTAGCATGGTGATGATGGGGAGGGATGGTTTCTCTGATTACTGGCTTTTCATACGTAGCTTGAATTACTCCAGCACTGTTTTTCAAATAAATCATATTTCCAACCAAGGAGGCTGTCCAACCAGAAGGCAATTCAACTACTTCCTCAAAAACAACATGTTTTGCTGAAGTGGAAACACCGGAAAATGCGTTGCTATTTTTTACCACATAATCTAACTTCCGCATGGTGGAATGTTGGGTTAAACGCAAATCAATATGATTTCCATAAACTTGTGGATAGGTCAATTCATTAAAATCTACTGAACCTGTTTTACTGGCGATATTCATCTCTGAAAGTTTATTACCAGAGGCATCCAAGTAATACATTTTCATGTTTTGCATTTCTTTGATTTCCAAACCATTTTGGAATTTCGTTCGAACAAAACCAGTTGATGTTTGCGGATAATATGATTTAAATAAGTTTGTAAGATTTTGAAAACCATCACTCGTTGGAAGAATGGTATGATAAATTGTGTTCCAACGGTTGTTTTCAAAATAATTAATCGGTCCTGCAGCTACTACAGCTATCGCATCTTTGTTCCCATTACGAAAGTGTTTTGTATCGATTGTTCTTCGATCAATTATTTCGTCGTTTGGATTAAAATTTTTATAGAATTCATTATTCCATAACCAATCTTCACTTGATTGTACTTGTGAAAATACATCCGTTGAAATCAGTAAAAAAAAGGCATAGAATGCCATGGAAAAAATCCTAGTAGTAGTCCTCAAGTTCATACCTTATTGAGCGTGTTGATTATAATAATAGCAATAGTTCTTCAGAGAATATCTCTAAATATATACTTTATAAACGAACTACAATATGAATACGCTTGTTCGATTTAGCAAAATCGATTTACCATTGAATATTTCGCAAATTTGAACGAATATTTGTTACTTTCCTTTTAATTCCATTGCTTTCAATGTATTCATCATCAAAGAAGCAACAGTCATCGGACCAACACCGCCTGGAACCGGGGAAATATATGCACATTTTGGAGCTACCTCATCGAATTTCACATCTCCAACCAAACGCCAGCCTGATGCTCGTGATGGGTCGTCTACTCGCGTGGTTCCAACATCTATAACCGTTGCTCCTTCTTTCACCATATCCGCAGTAACAAAATTTGGTTGACCCAATGCAGCAATAATTATATCGGCAGTTAAACAAACTTCTTTTAAATTTTGAGTCTGGCTGTGGGTTAAGGTAACTGTACAGTTTCCCGGGTTTGAATTTTGTGAAAGTAAAATGGATAACGGCATACCAACTATGTTTGAACGACCGATAATCACACAGTTTTTACCCGCTGTTTGAATGTTGTTTCTTCGAAGTAACTCTACAATTCCTGCAGGTGTTGCCGAAACAAAGCCGGGAAGATTTAAAGCCATTTTACCCAAATTCATTGGATGAAAACCATCCACATCCTTCATTGGATCAATGGCTAAAGTCACTTTCATTTCATCAATGTGGGCAGGTAGAGGTAACTGAACAATAAACCCATCAATGCTTTTGTCTTCATTCAATGAATTAATTTTATTCAAAAGAACTTCCTCTGAAACAGAATCATCATAGCGCATCAAGGTGCTTTCAAATCCACATTCTTCACACGATTTCAATTTATTGTTGATGTAGGTCATTGATCCACCATCATTCCCAACCAAAATTGCGGCCAAATGTGGGATTTTTTTACCTTCTTGTTTACGCAATTTCACCGCCGCAGCAATCTCTGATTTGATTGTTTGAGCAGCTGATTTTCCGTCTAATAAATGCATCTGTGTGAAAATTTGAAAGTGCAAAGGTACGCAAAATATCGATTTAGGAAAAGGCAAGATGCATTCTAATTAGATCAAATTTCAAGCAAATTCTATCAAACATAGACTCAATTACTTGTTTTTCTTTACCAGAAATGGAAAAAAATTCAACCAACGAAACATTTTTTCGACCTGTTTCCCTAACTAAAACATATACATAATTCTGATTTTTAAATACTTATAAAAAGCACTTGTTTTATTTTCCATTCTTCAAAAAAAATAAATCATTCAAGTGATATTGCAAAAAAGTAAAACATAAATCGTATTTTTACCGCTTCAAATTTCAAGAAATTAACAGATGAAAAGAATCAAAATTGCGGAAGTATTGACACTTTCTGCAACAGGTCAGGAATTGGTTGTTAAAGGTTGGGTTCGCGCTTTTCGAAGCAATCGCTTTATTCAATTGAATGATGGTTCAACGATTCATAATTTACAAGCTGTTGTTGATTTCGAACAATTTGATGAAGCTTTGTTGAAAAAAATCACCACGGGTGCAGCTTTAAGTTTAATTGGGAAATTGGTTGAATCTCAAGGGTCGGGACAAAGCATTGAACTACAGGTAGAAAAAATTGAGGTTTTGGGTGAAGCCAATCCGGATGACGTTCAAAAAACAGTCATGCAACCCAAAAAACACAGTTTGGAGTTTTTGCGCGAACAAGCACATTTGCGTTTCCGAACCAATTTGTTTGGTGCTGTTTTCCGTGTGCGTCACGCTGTTTCGTTTGCTATTCATCAATTTTTTAACGAGCGTGGTTTTTACTATTTACATACACCCATCATCACCGGTTCGGATGCCGAAGGAGCTGGCGAAATGTTTCGAGTGACTACACTGGATCCAATCAATCCGCCGAAAAAAGACGATGGAAGTGTTAACTTCAAAGAAGATTTCTTCGAAAAACAAGTTAACTTAACGGTTTCTGGTCAGTTGGAAGCTGAATTGGGCGCTTTGGCTTTGGGTCAGGTGTATACATTTGGTCCGACGTTCCGAGCAGAAAACTCCAATACATCTCGTCATTTGGCTGAATTTTGGATGATTGAACCCGAAGTTGCTTTCAATGATTTGACTGATAACATGGATTTGGCAGAAAGCATGTTGAAATACATTTGTCAATATGTGATGGATCACTGCGCCGACGATTTGAAATTCTTGAATGATCGTGATCTAACTGAACAGCAAAGCAAGCCACAGAACGAACGCAACGAACTTTCTTTGTTGGAGCGTTTGCAATTTGTGACCGAAAATGATTTCAAACGAATCACGTATACGGAAGCAATCGACATCCTTCGTAATTCGACTCATTACAAAAAGAAAAAATTCAAATACGACGTGGATTGGGGAACCGATCTTCAATCGGAACATGAACGTTATTTGGTGGAAAAGGAATTCAAACGTCCGGTTATCATCACCGATTATCCAGCTTCGTTTAAAGCATTCTACATGCGCCACAACGACCACTCAGAACCTGGAAAAGAAACGGTTGCTGCCATGGACATTTTGTTCCCTGGAATTGGCGAAATGGTGGGTGGATCACAACGGGAAGAACGTTTGGATGTGTTAAAAAGAAAATGCACCGACTTTGGTATTCACGAAGAAGAAATTTGGTGGTATTTGGAAACACGCAAATTTGGAACTGTTCCCCATGCTGGATTTGGTTTAGGATTCGAACGCATGGTGATGTTCGTTACTGGAATGTCGAATATTCGCGATGTAATTCCTTTCCCTCGAACTCCGGGAAATGCTGAGTTTTAAGAAATAGTTGATGAACGCTCTCTGATTGGGGAGCGTTTTTTTTGTGAAAAAAAGCCAAAATATGGTTGGGAAAATACGACGAAGAATATTTTGTCGTTAGTGATCTAACATGATCAACAAAAAATACATTCTTTCATTTCTAGTACTCAGTTTTTTCGTTTTCGCAAAACTGACATTGAAAACCGAGCATGCAGATCGCTTGCGGTTTTTATTGCTTCCAATCAGTAAACTAGTTGAAATGTCAACCAATCAAACGGCTGAATATTCGAATGAAAAAGGATATTATTTCCAACAACTAAACATGCAAATCGACGCTTCTTGCTCGGGTTATAACTTTGGATTGATTTGTTTTCTAATGTTTAGCTTCACTTCTTTGATCCAATATACTTCGACCTCAATCAAACGCCTACTCCACTTTCTGTTGGCAGCTTATTTTTTAACTATTCTGGTGAGTTTCTCTCGCATTTTTCTAACAATTCAATTTCAAGATAGAATTGCGTACGTTTTACCTACAATCGATGAAAAAACGATACACTCAAGCATTGGAATTACGGTATATGCCTCATTTTTAGTGCTCATCTATATCCTGTTTCATAAAATACAAAAATCCTATATCCATGTTTCAAAATCTGCTTAAACCCATTTGGTTATTTGCCATTCAAATCGTGCCTCAAATAATCTTGTTATTCCTTTTTAAAGATGAATTTGACACTATTAAAACAGAATTAAATTCTCAACAAACGCAATCCTGGAATTTCCTTTTTTGGGGTTTGACTATCAATGTCATCATTCTTCTAATTATTGCAGGATTTTACCATATTAAAAAGAAATTAATTCCATTCAAATTTGGAATTTTATCGCTTTTTGGAACACTTGCCATTATCTATTTCTTTGTTTATAATGTATCCGATTTTTCTCCTTTCCAAATTGCTAATTGGATGAGAAACGATAACTTAATGATGTATACATTTACGTTTCTGATTCCCTCTGTACTTTATTCATTGATCATTCTCTCGTTAGCAAAGAAGAATTATCCTGACGAGAACACATTTTCACTTTTTCTCATTCCCATTTCGTTCTACTTTATCGGATTGATATTCGTTCCTCTCATAAAAGGAACCGATGATTCATTCCAAATTCACCTGTTCCTCTTTCTTGCAATTACCTTTTGCCTTGGTATCCTTTTTTTACTCATCAAAGGTGTTTTTTTATTGTTTACAAATAAAAATCAGGAATGGAAAGATGACATCATCGTTTTCAAATTAGTATTCGTTTTATTTCTTCCCATTTTCGGAATTTACCTCAATCAAGATGGCTTTTTTCCAAATCAACAGGACGCTCACGGATTTGTTGGCGATTTTTCAAGCCCCTATTTTGTCTATTTAATTATACTTAACTTCCTATTCTTAATCGTTCCAGAACCAAAGAACGTGAATCTTCACCTCTTGCTCTATTTTTTAAGAAGCATCACTTTTTCATTTTCACTGTACCTGATGATTGTTCTTTTACCATATTTACCCCTTTCTTTTCTGCTGATTTTACTATTGGGTTTTGGTTTGGTACTAATTGCTCCGTTAGCCATGTTTCTAATTCATGCGTTGGTACTTAACAGCGATCGAAAAAAATTATCGGATCATTTTCCAAAACTTACTTTACGCTTGACATTTTTCGGAGGAATGCTTGTTATTCCACTCATCATTTCACTACAATTTTATAGCCATCGGCTCACTTTACACCAAGCATTAGATTATGTTTATCACGCTGATTGGGATGCTAAATCGCAAGTAGACCCTAAAAAGTTGACAATCGTTTTAGATGAAATGAATGATCTGGTTCGCTCATCCGGTTTCCAGTTTTTAGATGAAAATTATCAAACTCCGTATATTTCCGGTTTTTATCATTGGATGGTTCTCGATAATTTGAATCTTTCTCAAGAGAAAAAAGAGCGTTTGTCCCACGTATTTCTTTCATCGGCACAATCTTCTAATAAGCAATTCATCGATGGACCTGTAGAAACAGATGAATCTACCGAAACAAATGAAAATGAATCCATTGAACTCACAGATCTCCAAACTCAATCAACTTGGAACGAAAAAGAACAAGTCTGGGAAAGTAAAATCGATCTAATAATTGAAAATAAGGTAAATTTTCAAAACAGCTATGAAACGACTTTTTTACTTCCAGATGGTGTGTTTGTGAACGATTATTATTTGAAAATCGAAGATCGGATTGAAAAAGGAATTTTAGCCGAGAAAAAGTCCGCTGAATGGGTTTTTAACAACATCGTTACGGTCAATAGAGACCCTGGAATTCTTCTTTACACTGCGCCAAATAAATTGCAATTACGCGTTTTCCCGTTTCGAGGAAATGAAACTCGGAAAACAGGTTTCACGATTATTCATAAAGAAGCATTTTCGTTTCAAGTCGATCAAAAAAGCAAATTCATTGGGAAACCAGAAAAAAATAAAACTAAGCAAGAAATCGATGGAATTCGGTGGGTTTCCTCAAAAGAAAAACTTTCTGTTGAAATACGAAAACCGTATTTTCATTTTTTACTAGATGCTTCTACAAATCTTCCCGAAAGAAATCGGATGCAACAACAAATCACACAATTTTTGAAAACCTATCCGATGAATTGTGATCAGGCGAAATTTACTTGGGTTGGGACCAATATTTCGTCCTTTGAAAAATCCAGTAATTGGAAAAGTGAAATTTATACAAAACAAGCTGAAAACAGTTTTTTTCTTGATCGCGCTTTCAAAAAAATCTGGGTAGAATCTTTCCTTGAAAACACACATTTATACCCGAAGCTCGTTGTTGTAAGCCCTGATATCAACAAAGCAATCGTCGATTTATCTTATTCGGAGTATGCTTTTTGTTTCCCGGAACAAAAAACGTTTTACTCTTTAAATGAAGATGTTGTGGAGGAATTTGATTTACTAACGAATACACATAAAATTCTTGAAAATGACTGCAATCCCATGGAAAACATGCCGTGTAAAGTAATTCCATTTTCATCGGGAAAAAAAGGATATGTTTCAGATAATCAACTTATAAAGTTTGCGTATGATCCAAGCTTTTTCTCAAGAAAAGAAAATCCAGATAAAAAACAAAACAACCTTTGGAAAACCTGTCTTTCTATTGAACGTGATCGAATCTACGGATTAGTGCATCCACTTTGGGAAGAAAAAAATTGGGTCAATCAGGTAAAAAAGAGTTTTGAATCACATGTTTTAACAACAAACACTTCCTTCATCGCTTTAGAAACCGAAGCACAAAAAAAAATCTTAAAAAAGAAACAAAAGGAGGTTCTTTCTGGCAAAAAAACGTTTAATCTAACTTCCGAAAACCCCGCTTCAATGTCTGAACCTGCTTGGTATTGGACGCTGTTGATTTTTCTGATAATGATGTTATGGACAAATCGAAAAAGATGGATCCGTCAATAATCCGACAACTGCATTTTTTCCCCTTTTGAGTTATACCCTTCCAAAATATAATATCCCTTATGATTAGAATCTTCTAAAATGGTGAGATTGAGCGTGACGTTAAAATCCCAGTTAATTCCGTATGGTAAATCATCTTGACGAATGATATTTCCGATGGAAAGTTTAACCGAATTATTAGAACTGTTTATTTTACCATAAACAGAACAGGTTGCCTCGTATGTAATCCCATCGATAGTAACTTCAAATGTAAAAGATCCATCAACAGATAAATCAGAAAAAGTACTCAAACACAACCCAATTTTCGCACTTCCTGATTGTCCGTTAACCGACAGTGTTTGGTAGCCTTTGAAGCATCTACTGAGGGCTTTTTTATAAATTCCAGACTGATCAACAAATCGTTCCCCATTCTTCCACTGCCCACTGTAAATTAAAACTCCTTTAGAATCATAATATTTTCCTTCCCCTTTTGGTTTTGAATTCAGCACATAACCAACGTATTTACTGCCATCTTTATACTTTATTGTACCATAACCATTCGGTTGATCATTTTCAAAATTCCCTTCAAACGAAGAACCATCTTCAAAAATGAAAATTCCAAAGCCATGTAATCTCCCATTTAGGAAAGCACCTTTGTAATAGGTCTTGTCTGAATGCGGCAAAAATCCATTTCCATTCCAAATTTTACCATTTCGAAATTCACCTTCCAATTTTTCACCTGATTTGTAATAAAAGATTCCCTTTCCATTAAAATTCATTTCGCTAAATTCTCCGATGTATTTATCTCCATTTGGATACTCCAATTCTCCCTTACCTTGAAAAACAGATTGAACAAAAACACCCCGATAGATGTATATCCCTTCAGCCTTTAACGTTCCATTTCCATCCCAAAATCCATTCACAAAATTCCCTTCGTAAACATACTTTTGATTTTCTTGCATGTATTCCGCCTTACCAATTCCATTGTCACAATCACCCGAAATACAATTAAATTCTTCTCCCTGTGAAAAAACAAAAATGGATACAAATACCTGTACAACTAACATGAACAACTGCTTTTTCATTGCTTCTTTTTTGATGTTTCTTTATCGCTATTTCCTTCGTCAAAATTGAAAAATCAACTGGAGAAATTTCTGCGTATTTTTACTTATTTTATCCTTATTTTCGATCCACTGCTTTTTCGTATCTTTACCCAATCAAATTTAAACATTAAAACATGGCATATACATCCATCCTTGTAGAACAAAAAGGACAAATTCAATGGATTACAATCAACCGTCCAGCACAGTTGAACGCACTGAATAAAGAAACGATTTCGGAATTAAATGCAGCATTAACTGCAGCAAACCACGATGCAAACACGGGTGTTGTTATCCTAACTGGTTCGGGTGAAAAAGCATTTGTTGCTGGTGCCGATATCAAAGAGTTTGCAGATTTCAATCCAGAACAAGGAAGAGAATTGGCAGCAAAAGGACAAGAATTGTTGTTTGATTACATCGAAAACATGAGCAAACCCGTAATTGCAGCAGTCAATGGATTTGCTTTAGGTGGTGGTTTGGAATTGGCGATGGCTTCCCACATCCGAATTGCTTCTTCGAATGCCAAAGTAGGACTTCCGGAAGTTTCGTTGGGGGTAATTCCTGGTTACGGAGGGACACAGCGCTTAGCACAATTAGTTGGCCGTGGAAAAGCAAACGAAATGGTGTTCACTGCTGGAATGATTACTGCTGAAGAAGCGTTAACTTGGGGCTTAGTAAACGATGTTTGTGCACCCGAAGAATTACAAGAAAAAGCAGAAAAATTAGCGCAAAAAATCTTGAATAATTCGGCTTCAGCAATTGCCAATGCGATTCAAGCAATCAACGCGAATTTCCAAGATGGAGTGAATGGTTATCAAGCTGAAATCAATGCTTTTGGAGCTTGTTTTGGTTCCAAAGATTTTATCGAAGGTACAACAGCCTTTGTAGAGAAAAGAAAACCAAATTTCCGCGGATAAGTTGAATCCTTTAAAAAAACTCCTTGGCCAAACGGCCATGTATGGACTTCCAAGCATTGTTGGGAGATTGCTGAACTATTTTTTGGTTCCGCTCTATACAGGTGTTTTTAAAAGTACCGCCGATTATGGCGTCATATCTGAATTGTATGCTTGGGTAGCCTTTTTGGTCGTGCTCCTTACCTTTGGTATGGAAACGTCTTTTTTTCGCTTCCTGAACGACCGAGAAGACAAAGAACAAGTTTTTCTCAATAGCTTTTGGACAGTTGTTGGTATCAACGGATTGTTTTTACTAACAATTGTCTTTTTCAATCAACGCATTGCCGATTGGATGTTGTATCCCGAACACAACGAATACATCATTCTATTAGCAGCCATAGTGGCCGTTGATGCCATATCGAGTATTCCAATGGCACGTCTTCGAGCTCTGGAACAAGCCAAAAAATTCGCTGCCATTCAATTTGGTTCGATCTTAATAAACATTGGACTAAACTTAGTTTTACTCTTGTTTTTCTTTGATCCAGAACGACCATCTGAAGGAATTCTGTTTATTCTTGTCGCCAATTTACTTTCTTCTTTGTTCAAACCGTTGATGCTTTACAAAGACTTCATGCGCATTCCATTTCGCTGGGATAGCAAGATGGGAAAAGAAATGTTGATCTATTCTTTTCCATTAGTAATTGCAGGTTTTGCAGGAATTATCAACGAAACACTTGATCGCATTCTACTTAAACACATTCTCTTTACTCCCGAATATTCACTCGAAGAAGCCACCGCACAAGTTGGAATTTACAGCGCTGTTTACAAACTGGCCATGCTAGTTTCCATTCTACTTCAAGCATATCGTTATGCTGCCGAACCTTTTTTCTTTGCTAGATCGAAAGATGCCGACCGCAACAAAACATACATTAAAGTGATGAATTTTTTCGTTGCAACGGTCTGTTTTGTTTTTCTTGCAGTTTCATTGAATATTGATATTTTCAAACATTTCATCCGAAACGAAGCCATGTGGGAAGGATTGGGAGTTGTTCCAATTTTGTTGCTTGCCAATGTGTTTTTAGGAATCTATTTCAATCAAAGTATTTGGTACAAATTAAGTGGTCAAACCAAATTTGGTGCTTACATCGCTATTGGGGGTGCTTGCCTGACGATTGCAATCAATGTTATGTTTATTCCAAAATACGGATATTGGGCAAGTGCATGGGCTACTTTAATTGTATATGCAGCACAGATGGTTGCCTCGTATTTGTTGGGCCAAAAATTCTATCCGATCAAATACAATTTACGCAAATTTTGGTTGTATTTAGGTAGTAGTTTGATCCTGTTTTTCATCACAAGATTACTCGACATAGAAGCTGGAATTCTTCAGTTTTTTATTCACAACTTCCTCATCATCTTGTTTATTGGATTGGTGTATATGATGGAAAAAAACAACAAACCTTCCGAACCCAAAAAGGACAGTCCAATCGTCGTTTAAATCTATATTTCTTTCAAAGAACAAATTGCTCTTCGGGTTGTTTCAACTATTTTATGCATTTTTGTTACTTAAAAATCGAAGAATGAAACGTATTATTTTGATGTGTGCAGCCATTGCAATTGGCGCAAATCTTTCGGCTCAAACGTTGAAAGTCCCAACTAAAAGTTCAGCCGCAACTGTTAAACAAGGTTTTGGACTAAGTGAAGTATCTGTTGAGTATAACCGTCCAAGCGCTCGCGGAAGAGCGGTTTACGGGGATGTTGTCCCTTTTGATGCGGTTTGGAGAACGGGAGCAAACGCTTCTACAAAAGTGACTTTTGGTGAAGATGTTTCAATCAATGGACAAAAATTAGCTGCAGGAACGTATTCGTTATATACCATTCCTGGTAAAGAAGAATGGACAGTGATGTTCAACAAAAACTTAAAATTATGGGGTTCTGATGGATACGCACAAGCCGACGATGCAATTCGTTTTAAAGTAAAACCAATGGCAATTGCTGAACATGTAGAAACCTTCACGATTCAGTTTTCATCTGTTATGGAAACAGCCATGAACATGGAGTTGAACTGGGAAAAAACGAGTGTTCGCTTCGAAATCAAAGTAGACATCGATGATAAAGTAATGAAAAACATCGAAAGTGTCATGGGCAAAGACAGTCGTCCTTATCACCAAGCTGCATCGTATTATTTTGACAACAAAAAAGACATGACCAAAGCTTTAGAATGGGCAACAAAAGCCTTTGAATTAAACCCATCTGCTTATTGGTCAGGTTTGTTAAAAGCGAAAATTCAATTGGAATTGAAAGACTTCAAAGGCGCAACAGCAACCGCTGAACAAGTGAAAAAATTAGCCGAAGCAGACAATGATCCAGCATACATTAAAGGAGCTGAAGAAGTAATCGCTAAAGCGAAAAAAGGGAAATAATAGTAGCTCTTATGAAATGAATAGGGTGTCCATGAAATTTGGACACCCTTTTTTTGTTCGGGAAATCCCATTTATCATCAAATTTTAAATGTTGTGTAACGGTTAAGCAACACTTATGCCCTTGTGTTTACTCGGGTTTTAACCATTTTTTCAAATCCGAACAAGTGAAACTATCACACAAAAATCTTCCCCTTTCTGTGTTCTCATCATTTTCCTTTGGCCGTTTCGGCTCTCTCTCCTATCGTCGTTTATGCCGTCGCGCTTTCCGCTACTAGTCCTCCGTTGTCGGAGCTAACCGCTTCAATCCCTAACGGAGTATTCACATTGAATATCGTATTACCACAAATGAAAACTTCATTATGCAATAGTAATTATGAAAAAGTAGAATGAACTTAGTTTACAATTAATAAAACATCGTTTTAGTTACCAATCAAACAACAAATTACCGCTGTTTTCATCATAAAACCATGTAAAATTGTACTTTTGTGTGTTTGTAAAACTTGTAGTACATGAAGGTTAAAATCATCTTTCGATCAAAACATGCCTTGCCGGCTTATGAAACATCTGCTTCAGCGGGTGTAGATTTGCGTGCAAACTTGACAGAAACTAGGGTGTTGAAACCTTTACAACGTGCATTAATTCCTACTGGAATGTTTTTAGAAATTCCGGAGGGCGTTGAAGCCCAAGTTCGTCCTCGTAGTGGTTTTGCTTTAAAACAAGGCGTTACCGTTCTCAATGCACCTGGAACAATTGATGCCGATTACCGAGGAGAAGTTGGCGTGATTTTAATCAATCTGGGAAGCGAAGAAGTACACATCCAAGACGGAGATCGCATTGCACAAATGGTCTTTGCCCGCTACGAACAAGCAGAATGGGAAATCACCTCCGAATTATCTGAAACCGAACGCGGTGAAGGCGGATTTGGAAGTACAGGAAAAAAATAAAATCACTTTGTTTTGATTAAAAAATAATCAAAATTTAATATATTTGATGACAAAAATTTAATCATGGAGAATTTGAAGTCTTTTTTGCAAATAATGGGGTTTACTCCGAAAGAAAATACATCAGGTATTTTTACAAAAAAGTATTCCGATGGTTATATTATTGAACTTGATTTCCATAAAGAAATAATCGATTACGGAAATAAAATCAGTTGCGAAAGCAAAACCACTCAAAATTTTTCACAAGCTGAAAATTTTGTAGTTCTTGAGTGTGTAAACAGACTTCTTGAAAAAGGTTATAAACCTGAAAATATTACATTAGAAAAAACTTGGGCTGCTGGTCATGGAACTAGCGGCAGATTAGATATTTGTGTAACTCATGATGACGGTTCAGAATATCTATTAATTGAATGCAAAACCCACGGAAAAGAGTTCGATAAAGAATTTGCTCGAATGAAAAAAGATGGCGGACAATTATTCACCTATTTTAAATTTAGTAACAAAGCAGATGTTATTATGCTTTATTCATCTGAACTTAAAGGAAAAGAAATTGTTTACCGAAACGAAATTGTAAAAATTGAAGACGATTATAGAACGGGTGATGTAAAAGATTTTTACGAAAAGTGGAGTAAGTTAACCAAAGACAATGGTGTTTTTGAAAAATGGGTTAATCCATATAATTTTGAAAGCAAAGCATTAACTATTAATGATTTAGAAGAAATAAAACAAGAAGACAGTAGTTTTATTTTCAATCGTTTTCTAGAAATATTACGACACAATGTTGTTTCTGATAAAGGAAACGCTTTTAATAGAATTTTTACTTTATTTCTTTGTAAAATCTATGATGAAAAAGACAAAGAAGACACTGACAAAGAACTAGAATTTCAATGGTTTGAATCGCCTTTTACTTATGAAGGTGTTCATTATGAAAAAGATATTCATATAAGTTTTCAATTAAGACTTACTGATTTATATAAAAAAGGAATGAAAGC
>CAYRMV010000082.1:0-15424 GCA_964425255.1 uncultured Flavobacteriales bacterium | reverse complement strand
AGGTGAAAACAAACACAAAAACAATTGGTCAAACTAAAATCATCATCAAATGAAAAATTACACCAAATTATTATTTGTATTTTTACTACTACTTTCATGCGGTAAAAAAACAACTATGAAGGGGAGAATCGTAAATCCGGTAACAAACACGGGTATTGCAGGGATTAAAGTAATTGTTACCAAACCAAAAAAATGTTTGGGGTACGATGGGTGCGGAAGTAAAACCATCTACGAAACAGTGAGTGATGAAAATGGATATTTTCTAATTGAAAAGCGTTTTAGAAGATCTAAATCCTATACGATTGCTTATGTTTTTGACAAAAATAAATATCGAAGACTAGAAGCACAAGTTAGTCCTGCAGGAGCTGAGTATGATGGCGAAGAATTTGAATTTCCATTGATCCCTTTGGGATATTTAAGGCCAAATATTAAAAACATAAATTGCCAGAATAACAACGATGAACTATTAATTCATCGAATTTACTTATTTGACTCAAGAGTTTATGGTACAGAAAGTTCAACTTATGGTGGTTGTTATAATTTTGAATTTTCAGGTTCAATTGACGGTTCACCAAATGGATTTATATATGCACCGATGGGATGGCATAAAGCAATTGGCACAGTAACCAAAAACAACATCACCACACCTTATGCAGATAGTATCTACGTTACCGAAGGAGGGTATCATGTTTGGAATATTGAGTATTGATAGATTTGATTACCTCAATTCAATGAATAGATTTTATTTGCATTATTGGTTAAGAAAGGAAGAAACAAAAAAAATCCGCAGTTCAACTAAAGTGACGCTGCGGATTTTTATTAATTCCAATTCGTTTACAACCTGATTTTTGACCACACTGGCATATACGCAGTAAATCTACACTTAGACTGCCAAGCACCAACGAAGTCAATCAAACGCTAGATTACAGACTAATTGCTGCTTTCAAATATTCACGGTTCATACGAGCGATGTTATCCAACGAAATTTCCTTCGGACATTCAATCGCACAAGCACCTGTGTTTGTACAGTTTCCGAATCCTTCTTCGTCCATGGTACGAACCATGTTCAAAACGCGGTCTTTTGCTTCCACTTGTCCCTGTGGCAACAAAGCCAATTGAGATACTTTAGCGGATACAAACAACATCGCAGAAGAGTTTTTACACGTTGCTACACAAGCTCCGCATCCGATACAAGCTGCTGCTTCAAATGCTTTGTCCGCATCTTCTTTCGGAATTGGAATAGCATTTGCATCCATGGTACGCCCCGATGTGTTTACCGAAACGAATCCACCCGCTTGCTGAATGCGATCAAAAGCAGAACGATCCACCACCAAGTCTTTGATGATTGGGAACGCTTTTGCTCTCCATGGCTCTACATAAATCGTTTCACCATCTTTGAATTTACGCATGTGCAACTGACACGTCGTTACTGCACGATCCGGACCATGTGCTTCCCCGTTGATGTACAACGAACACATACCACAAATCCCCTCACGACAATCGTGATCGAAAGCAATCGGCTCTTTGCGCTCGTTAATCAACTGTTCATTCAACTGATCCAACATTTCCAAAAAGGAGCTGTCAGTGGAAACATTGTCCAATTTATACGTTTCCATGGAACCTTTTGAATTGGCATTTTTCTGACGCCAAATTTTCAAGTTAATGTTTATTGTTTTTGATGCCATACATCTAGTTATTTAAGCGAAAAGTGAAAAGTAAATAGCGAAAAGCTTTACCTTTCCTTTGCGCCAATTAAATATTATTAAGTTCTATTTTATTTATAAGTGAATTAAGCATTTTACTTTCTTCAGCAATCAAGTTAATAACTCTATCAAATTGTTCCCTTTCGATGTAAGAGAAATCATGTGCTAAAATCAGCTGCGTTTCTAATTCACACAATGAGCCTCTAGCAATACGAAGAAAATTCAAATAAGATTTTTGACTCTTTCTTCCCCAACCTTCAGAGATATTACTTGGTATAGAAACTGCACTTCTTCTAATTTGTGATTGTAAACCGAAAACTTCATTTTCTGGAAAAGAAAGTGAACAAAGATATATCTCCTTGGAAAGAACCATTGCCTTTTGCCAAATCAATAAATCCTTAAAACTTCCACTTTTCCCTTCCATGCTATAAAAACTGTTAACTAATTTACTTTCCTGTCAACTACTCACTTTTAACTATTAGCTGTCAACTTTTAACTATCAAAAAACTCACACGAAGTGCTTACATAAATCATTTATAATTCCTCTCCGCAATCTTGATAAATTCATAGTTCAACGCTTCTTTATGCAATTGAGACTGGCTAATATCTGCTCCTTTGTACTCCCAAGCACCTACGAACTTGAAGTTTTCATCGTCGCGAAGTGTTTCTCCTTCTGCATCTTGGTATTCTTCACGGAAGTGACCTCCACACGATTCGTTACGTTGCAAAGCATCCATGGCCATCAACTGACCTAATTCCATGAAATCTGCCACGCGAAGTGCTTTTTCCAACTCTGGATTCAATTCGTCAGCGCTGCCTGGTACAAACACATCCTTGTGGAATTCAGCACGCAAAGCGTCGATTTCTTGAATAGCTTCTTTCAAGCCTTGTTCGTTACGAGCCATCCCTACTTTGTTCCACATGATCAAGCCCAAACGTTTGTGGAAATGATCCACTGACTTCGAACCATTGTTTGACAAAAATTGGTTGATTTGGTCCTTCACTCGTTTTTCCGCCTCTTCGAATTCAGGTGTTTCAGTCGAAATTGTACCCGTACGAATTTCCGCAGCTAAATAATCTGAAATGGTGTATGGTAAGACGAAATACCCATCCGCTAAACCTTGCATCAAAGCAGAAGCTCCTAAGCGGTTTGCACCGTGATCAGAGAAATTCGCTTCACCCGCAACGAAACATCCTGGAATCGTCGACTGCAAGTTGTAATCAACCCAAACTCCACCCATGGTATAGTGAACTGCAGGATAAATTTTCATTGGTGTTTCGTACGGATTTTCGTCGGTGATTTTCTCATACATTTGGAACAAGTTCCCGTATTTTTCTTCCACCCATTTTTTACCTAAAGTAATAATTTGGTTTTCGGAAGGATTGTGGATTCCTTGTGCGTAAGCAGCTTGTTTTCCTTTGGATACAATTTCCGTAGAGAAATCCAAGTAAACTCCCTCATTGGTATCGTTTGCTTCGATTCCGTAACCTGCATCACAACGCTCTTTCGCAGCACGTGAAGCAACATCACGAGGAACCAAGTTTCCAAATGCTGGATAACGACGCTCCAAATAATAATCTCTATCTTCTTCAGCAATTTGTGTTGGCTTCAATTGTCCAGCGCGAATTGCTTCCGCATCTTCTTTCTTTTTCGGTACCCAAATTCGACCCGAATTACGCAATGACTCTGACATCAAAGTCAATTTCGATTGGTTTGTTCCGTGAACAGGAATACACGTTGGGTGAATCTGTACATAACATGGATTTGCAAAATAGGCACCTTGTTTGTGGATTTTCCAAGCAGCTGTAACGTTACTTCCCATTGCATTGGTAGACAAGAAATATACGTTTCCATATCCTCCCGAAGCAATTACAACCGCGTGAGCAGAATGACGTTCAATTGCACCCGTTACCAAGTTACGTGCGATGATTCCTCGTGCTTTTCCATCTACTTTTACGATGTCCAACATTTCGTGACGGTTGTACATTTTCACGCGACCTAAACCAATCTGGCGAGATAACGCAGAGTAAGCACCCAACAACAACTGTTGACCTGTTTGACCAGCAGCGTAAAACGTACGTTGAACCTGAGTACCACCAAACGAACGGTTGTCTAACAAACCTCCGTATTCACGAGCAAAAGGAACTCCTTGCGCCACACATTGGTCAATGATATTGGAAGAAACTTCCGCCAAACGGTGAACATTCGCTTCACGCGCACGGTAGTCGCCACCTTTGATGGTATCATAAAACAAACGGAACACAGAGTCACCGTCATTTTGGTAATTTTTTGCTGCGTTGATACCTCCTTGCGCTGCAATCGAGTGAGCACGACGAGGAGAATCTTGGAAACAGAATGCTTTCACATTGTATCCCATTTCTCCCAACGAAGCAGCAGCCGAAGCACCTGCTAAACCAGTTCCTACGACAATAATGTCAATTTTCGGACGGTTGTTTGGAGCAACTAATTTTAAATGATTTTTATAATCGGTCCATTTTTGTGAAATATGACCTGCGGGTATTTTTGAATCTAATACTGACATAAGACAATTCTTTTTTTATTTCGTCATAAAAATGTAAACCGGAATAATCGCAAATGCTAGTGGAATGATAATTCCAAATGCTTTTCCAGCTATTTCGATCGTAGAAGTGTATTTTGGATGTCTTGCTCCCAAGGACTGGAAAGCTGAAGAAAAACCATGCATTAAGTGGAAAGCTAAAACCGCCATCGCGATCACATAGAAAATAACTGCAAAAAGAGCGTATTCGTTTGGTTTTCCAAACCCTTCTTTCTCCTTATCATGTCCAAAAAACCAATAGACAAGTGAGTGTAAATCTTTATATCCTTCATCCATTTTTAAATTGAATTCAGTATTATAAAACTCAGTATTGTTTTTTATGCTCATCTCTACTTTACCAGTCATGGGATTAGGTTTAGTAAAAGCCTCAACAGGCAGATATGTTCCGTTAACTGTATAGTACAATTCAGTCTCCTCTGAGGATTGAGGTTGTTTTAAAAAAACCTTATGAAGAGGAAAGTCAGCTTTTGACACCTTCACTTTGTACCAAAAGTTTGCCATGTGTGTAGCGATGAAGATCAAGACGATACTTCCCAACAAAGCCATGTTGCGTGAAGCAAAACTTGAATTTGCTCCTGGGTTGTTGTACGCATACTTCACCGGACGCGCTTTTTTGTTTTCGATTGTCAACAAAATTCCATCCACTGCATGAAACAGAATGGAAATGTATGTCAACCAAGACAAAATTTTGATAGCTGGATTGTGTGCCATGAAGTACGCGTATTCGTTAAAAGCACGCTTCCCTTCTTCACCATCCATAAATAACTGCAAGTTACCTAATAAGTGCCCTACTAGGAACAGACACAGAAATAATCCAGTCAATGCCATCCAATATTTCTTGGCAATTGAGGATTTTAAAAGTACAGACTTACTCATGTGTTCTAATTAAATTTTAAAAAATTTCTCTACAAATTTAACAGATAGAACAAATGATTCAGACAAAGGTTCTTATTTAGACTGATTTTAGATTACTGAATCGGTTTTAAAGGGGTAATCTTAAATAGTTGAGGCGCGATAAATCGCGCCTCAACTATATCTCGGCTAATCTCGACTTCAATCAAAATCTTGATCTCAACCTAAATCTTGAACAAACAAAAATATTGATCCAACCAAAGAGGAGCAACACTATCGGTTCTGGAACACTGACTTATTTCAACTTGCTTTCGTTCGAAACATGGAGGGCTTGGCGAGGTAACTTAAGAGCAATATAAGCAACGCAAAATTAAACCAACCAGAATAAAATGAGGCGTCAAGGATGCCATCAGTGGATGTTGTGATGCGATCGTAGAGGCTTGTTTTTGCTCGGTTTCTTAATGGAACATAGTGTACAAAAAAGGAATGGCTTTTCAATTCCTCGATGGACGGAGGTGGCTGTTTTGTCGAAAGTTCAATCGATGAAAAAACGGTTAATGTATCGACTTTAGCATCGTGCAAATACGTAACTTTGTAGTGAGCACTGGCCATTCCTTTACCAGAAGCGACCGTAATATCGGCATCGATCACCTTTGCCTTCATGGCGATACAGGCTCTTCGGTAATTGAACTCACGCCAATTTTTCAAAACACCCAGTGAAACGGAGAGAAAGGAAAGAAATAGAATGATATTTCGTAAGGTGTTACTTTTTCTTTTCATGGTGCAAGTGTTTAAGAGCAAAAAACAAACTGATTCCTGTCGCCACAAGTCCTGCGAACCAACTTCCAACGACACCTAATTTTTGGGCAACAAAGACCAAGGTGTGTTGAATATCCTCTTTTGTTCCAGAAATCGGAATGGAATTTTCACTTGCAATATAGAATGCACTCGCAGAATAGTTGTCCAAGAAATTTGTTTTTTGTGAGAAGTAATATTCTCCTACACGAAAACCTTTGGAGTATAAATTACCAACAGATATTAATTTAAAATTTAGGTATTCTCCCGTTTCAGGTTTAACAGCCATGATTGAAAGTGATTGTTCAATACTGTCCCATACAGCAGAGCTGTTGGTTTCATCGCTTTTCCACAATTTACCATTCACCTTGGCAGATACACCCTTTGCCTTACTTTGAGCGTTAACTTCAATCGATAAAAACGCACACAAAATAAAGGTTATCCAAATTGTTTAGATTACTTTCATTGCTTAAAAATAATAAATTTTTAGCTATTTAACGTTGCAACCACTACCTTTTAACAAATGCAATAGTTTCACCTGCTTCATAAACGATGTAATAGACGCCAGGTGACAAGGTGGAAACATCTAAAGTCGCCATTTCAACCACTGTTTGCTCAGGGAGCACATCAATTCCCAAGGCATTTACGATGCGAATGGTGCCAGATTTGCTGAGCTCAACTGTCAGAAAATCCGTCACGGGATTCGGGTAGATACTGCTGATAGACAAAGAATCAAGCTCTTCAACATCGACACTTGTCCCCTCAACCCACTTCCAAAGTTCATATCCGTAGGCAGAATTGGTGCCAATGGCAAAGGTTCCAATCGGCGTGCTGAGCAAGTTGTCGAAAGTGCTCGTAAAATCTTGATTCACCAGCACATTTTCCCCATTGTTGTAGCGAAAGATGCCGTGATTGTTGTAGTCGCCAAGGTACAAAAAGTCAGCCCCAATCGGTTGAACGATCGAAACGCCTTGGTTAAAATATCCAGACGTAGCACGCGACAAGCTGTCAACCTCACTGCCCGTTAGCTTTGCAATGTAGTCACGATCTGAAGAAGAGTAGCCGGTTGGTTTACATCGAAAGTAAAGTGTTCCATCGAACACTTGAAAACCTCGGGAGAGCGCCCCCGGCAACGTATCGACGAGAACCGTTCCAGCAAGTGTGCCGTCGGATTTGCCTAACATGCGTTTGCCTGAGCTGAAATGATCAAAATACAAGTGGTTGTCGAAAACACACATCGACGTCAATAGATTCGCACCATAACTCGATCCGCTGATTTCCAATGAGGTACCCGAAACAGTACCGTCAGTTTTGTAAATACCGTCATAGGCAGTAAAATAAACCGCGTTATTGAATGGAAAAAACTTCATTTCACTACCCGCAAAACCGCCAATCGTTGCGGCCATCACGTTGCTGCAGTGTCCCGTTGGATTTGAATTTACGAGCATAAAAGTTCCCGCAGGTGTCCCGTCGCTAACCCATGGCTCCCAGCCATTTGTTTGGTCATTGGCAAAAAAATACAATTTATTGTCAAAAACTGTCCCTACATGATGTTTTGAAGTTGTGTGAAAAAAACCGATTACACCTGGAGCAAAATCACTAATAAGCTGAGTTCCGCTTTCCGTTCCATCGCTAACCCACAGCTCAAAACCATGTACACCGTCATTTCCAACAAAAAAAAGTTTGTCGTTAGTTGCGCCAACGATGGTTTTCACACCATAAAACTCCGAAGTATCAGTCGGGTGAATATCCGCCACCATCGTCGTTCCATTCGTTGTTCCATCAGTTACACACAATTCATTGCGCCTGTTTTTATAATAGAGCTTATCTCCCATCGGAACGAACCGATTTTTGTGAAAATCTAAAGCAGTCATCTTCTGCATTCCTAAGTTCGAAATGATTTGCGTACCTGCGCTGCTTCCATCCGAAACAACGATATCGCCAAAATACGAAGTAAAGTAAAGCTTGCCATTAAAGTAAGTCATCCCTGCATCATAGTCATACAACAGATGCTCAGTCGAAGGATATAAATCCTTTACCAACTGAAAAGTCTGAGACTTGGCAGAAAAAGTACCAACAAAAAACGCAACAAGTACTTGGAAAATATTTAATTTCATGTGTCGTTTTATTTGACAATTAGATGCAAAAGTCCGTGAATTAGTCAGACGGCGCAATAAGTCAAATGCCCTATTTCATTTGATAAGTTACAAAAAACACTAAAAAAAATTGGATTACAGGTGTCTTGGAACGAAACAAGTGCGCCAATTAATCCATCGAAACACCTTGCTTTCTAAGAAGTATATTCGCATACCACGCAAAAAAAGCTAAATAAGCAAAGCATACGACACCGACGATGTAAGCGGGCTGCATGCCGATCAAATCGCTTAATTTTCCTTGAATTGGTGGAATAATTGCACCACCTAAAATCATCATGACCAAGAAAGCAGAACCTTGGGTTTTGTATTTTCCTAAACCCGCCAATGAAAGCGAAAAAATACTAGGCCACATGATGGAACAAAACAAGCCGGTGCTTAAAAAAGCGTACAGAGCAATTGTTCCTGTGTAGGTGATTCCGATTAGCGTTGAAATAGCACCCAATAATCCAAAAATCAAAAGGGTTCGAGCGGGTTTGTTTTTTGAAAAGAAAAAGGCAAAAGTTAAGAACAACACACATATTCCGTATGAAAATAGATGCGTAACGTCAAAACCGACAATCGCATTGAAACCCAAGGCAACCGACAAGGCCACAAAAGGAATAATCCATGTTAGGATGTTTTTTGTTTTTTCCGAAAAATCAAACGCATGAATGGCTGAAGCCCAGCGACCAATCATCAAACTTCCCCAATAGAGCGAAACATACAATGCTGTTTCGGAAGACTCCATCGAACCAAACTCGGGTTGTTTCAATAATTCACTTAAATTACTTCCAATCGCTACTTCCACACCAACATAGACAAAAATCGCTAACATCCCTAAAATCAATTGTGGATACTGCATAGCTCCCCAACCTTCTGGTTTTTTTCTTGCACGGAAAAAGGAAGTTAACAAACCACCAATAACAACAAACAAACTCAATGACAACCAGGCCATTCGTTCCATTTCTAAAGGTTCTTTTAATTGCGCAATATCTGCTTGCAAAACTGCAATCGCATCTGGGTTGGAGGTTAACTCTTGGATTGCTTTCAATTGTTCTTCTTGTTGTGCAATTTCAAAGGCAGCGTCACTTTTGTAACTAGCGATAACTGGACCAAAACTAACAACAAGTAAACCGGTAATCAACAACAAAGTCCCGAGTGCTTTCCCTGCTTTTTCTGTTGGTTCTGAAATCGTTGGGTTTGGGAGTTTTTTAGAAAAACCAAACAAAGCAGCCACAAACAAGAAAAGCGCTCCCACGAAAGCATAAAGTACAATCACTTTGTCGAGTTCCATGTTTTGAATCATTTCGTCGCTTACACTTGTTGAACCAAAAAGCGCCAAAGCAACTACCAAAGGTCCAATGGTTGTTCCCAAACTATTGATTCCACCACCTAAACTCACTCGATTAGAGCCAGTTGCTTCATCGCCCAAGGCAATCATGAATGGATTCGCAGCGGTTTGTTGCAAGGAAAAACCAAGTCCAACAATAAACAAACCAACTAACATTCCAGTGAACACATTGTTATAGACAAATACAATCATGGCTGCTGCTCCAACAGCGGAAAGGAGTAAACCGTTTACAATACTTTTTCGATAACCCCAATTACCGACTGGATCTTTTCCTACTCGCGAACCGACCATAAATAAAATCAAGGCTCCCACGAAGTAAGCAAAGTAAAAAGCCAAATCAATCAACTGAGATTGAAATTGATCCAACTGAAAATAATGTTTACAAAAGGGAATGAAAATGCTATTTCCTGCTGCGATGAATCCCCAAAAAAAGAAAACCGCAATGAGGGTAAACATTGCTCCATAGTTTGTTTTTACTTGTGTCATTGTTCTTGAATTTCAAACCAAACGTACCCATTTTTTTCAAATTAACCAATCCCATTCTTTTTTTCAAAAAAAAGTCATTCACATTTTTTATGAACCTATCATCCAAAAATGTATTTGGATAAATCGAAACTTCCTTACCTTGGTGGCAAAATTGACAAGCATGAACACAACATTACTGGCTGAAATATGTAAAACACCGGGTGCTCCTGGCTTTGAACAACAAGTTCGAGCGCTTGTGCTCCGTGAAATCGAAGGATTGGTAGACGAAGTGGAAGTGGATAACATGGGAAATGTTTACGCCATTAAACGCGGAAAAACGAGCAAACGAGTGATGATTGGTGCACACATGGATGAAATTGGATTCATAGTCACACACATCGACGACAAAGGATTTATTCGATTCACTACCTTGGGAGGTTTTGACCCGAAAACCCTGACAGCACAGCGCGTAATTGTTCATGGAAAAGAAGATGTAATTGGTGTGATGGCCTCCAAACCAATTCACGTGATGTCGCCCGACGAACGAAACAAAGTGGCTAAACTATCGGATTATTTCATCGACACGGGTTTGCCTGCAGAAAAAGTAAAAGAATTGATTCAAATTGGAAATCCTGTCACGCGTGAACGGGAATTCATTGAAATGGGAGAATGTGTGAACTCAAAATCCTTAGACAATCGTTTGGCGGTGTTTATTTTAATTGAGACCCTTCGTTTGTTGAAAGACAAAGAAGTTCCGTTTGATATTTATGGCGTTTTCACCGTTCAGGAAGAAGTGGGAATTCGAGGAGCAAATGTTTCTTCGTTACGCATCAATCCTGACTTTGGGTTTGGACTCGATACAACCATTGCATTTGATTTACCGGGTGCCGCGGCACATGAAATGATTACCAAATTGGGTGAAGGAACAGCCATTAAAATCATGGATGCATCTACGATTTGTGATTACCGCATGGTGAATTACATGAAAGAAGTGGCAGACAAACACGAAATCAAATGGCAACCCGAAATCTTAACAGCAGGTGGCACCGACACGGCGGGAATACAGCGTATGACGCAAGGTGGTTCGATTGCGGGAGCTGTTTCGATACCGACGCGCCACTTGCATCAAGTGATTGAAATGGCACACAAGTCCGACATTCAAGCTAGCATCGACTTACTGACGGCTTGTGTTTCCGAGTTGGATCAGTATGATTGGTCATTCAAATAAAACAAACCGACTTTCGCTACCACTTCTCTAAACCATCGAAAAAAACAAAACCCCAAAAACCCTCTGTTTGTTGTGAATGGAGGGTTTTATTCCTTTTATTATAAATCAATTATTCGCTAAATTTTAATTTTACCAACCTTATAATTTAAAAATACGTTTCCATTAAAAACGACTATCATGAAATCCATTTTACTAACACTTTCTTTTCTTTCAGCATTCGGTTTTGCTAGAACTCAACAGATCTATAACATTTGTTTTGATTCTATTGAAAACTGTCTTGAATATTATGCGAATAACAACCATGATTCAATCTACTTTGAGTTTGACAATAATCCATCAAACAATTGGGAAATAGGTCATCCACAAAAGAATACGTTCAACAGTACAAGCTCGCCAACCAATGCACTTGTAACCAAATTAACGGAAAGTTACACATCCAGCGATACGTCAAGGTTTTCAATCAAACTTTGGGTTGACTATGCCCCGAATACCATTTTCTGGTTCAATACATCTTTAAGTTTTGATTACCTCGTTGATACTGATACCTTGACTGACTTTGGAATGATTGAGTTTTCACCAGATAATGGTGTTACTTGGATTGACCTACTCAACGACCCCAACTACGAAGAATACATTGACTGGAATTTTAAACCTGTTTTGACGGGATCTAGCAATGGAGTAAAAGTACATTCAAGACTTTACTTTGAAGAAATAGCAGCACATTTGAATGTAGAAGCAGATGATTGGATCGGCTTTCGTTTTAGTTTCATCAGCGATGATGTTCAAACAAACCGTGATGGACTTCTCTTTGATAACATTTATATCGCGATTACACCTCCACTTGGCATCGAAGAATCAAGTTTAAACAATGAAAAGAAAGTCTCTAAAATTGTAGATCTTCTGGGAAGAGAAACCGTAAAAACAGCAAACACAATACAGATCTATCTTTACGAAGATGGCACTGCGGAAAAAGTATTTATTCAGGAATAAATAAAAAAATTTCTGAATGAAACGCTTGCATTACTTTTCTGGTTTGGTTTTGACTCTGTTTATTGGTTTACATTTGTTCAACCATGTACTGGGTATTTTGGGTCCAGAAAAACACATCGCTTGGATGCACGCATTTCGCTTCGTTTATCGGTCCCTGCTGGGCGAAACCATTTTGTTGTCAGTCGTAGCCATTCAAGTCGTATCGGGTATAAACTTGTATCGATCAAAACGAACAGGAACGCATTCATTATTTGAAAAAATTCATATTTGGTCGGGCTTGTATCTCGCATTCTTTTTGCTTATTCATGTTTCAGCAGTACTTGCAGGACGGTTTCTCTTTCAACTGGATACAAACTTTTACTTTGGCGTGGCTGGTTTGAATTCCTTTCCTTTCAACTTGTTTTTCATTCCTTACTATACATGTGCAATACTAGCCTTTTTCGGACATGTAGCCGCCATACATCATCAGAAAATGAAACGAGAAATTCTAGGTTTTTCACCCGAAACACAAGCGAAAATGCTCTTGCTCATTGGGTTTTGTTTCAGTTTATTTCTTCTTTTTGCGCTGACGAATGGTTTTCAGGGCGTTGAAATCCCCAAAGAATACCATGTTTTGATTGGGAGGTAAAGAATCCTATTTATTTACCAAACAATTAACTTTTACAAAAAAACAGAAATAATTTTGAATATATTACCTAATTAGGTAACTTTGAGCAACATTTTATTTTCAGTGACCAAAGTGAATAATGAGTTTCGAAGAAATATAGTCTATTATGAAAATCATTATTTGGATTTTTTTGAAACTTTAAAACCCGAAGTTAAAAAGAAATTCAACTGGACACTGCAACTAATTTCTACGATTGATCGTGTTCCAGAGAAGTATTTTAAACACCTTACAAATTCTTCCGGAATTTATGAAATTAGAGTTGAGTATAGCTCATCTATATATAGAGTATTCTGTTTTTTCGATAAGGGAAATTTAATCATACTTGCAAATGGATTTCAAAAGAAAACACAGAAGACACCAAAAGGAGAACTTGAATTAGCTGAAAAACTTAAAAAACAATATTTCGATGAAAAAAATGAATCATAAACTCACATCATTTGCAGATCATCTGGATGAACAGTATGGGAAAAAGGGCTCTGAACAAAGGGAAAAATACGAAGAAGAATTTGAAGCGTTTAAATTAGGCGTTATGATTCAAGAACTTCGAAAAGAAAAAGGTCTGACACAAGAAGAGCTCGCACAAAAATGTGGAACGACAAAAAATTACATCTCTCGAATCGAAAATAATGCGAGCGATATTCGTCTTTCAACACTGATGAGAATTATTCGTGAAGGGTTAGGAGGTCATTTAATCCTTCGGGTGTCATAAACGTATGCGAATCGACTAATAACATGAAATTCGACCTTCATGTGGAATTTGGGTTGAAAAAATAACATTTCGAGGGAGGATGCTTTTTTCTAGTTATCTTTGTGCCACAATTTTAAGTTTTCTAATAAAATGAGTTATCAAGAGCTTTCCGAACAGGAAATTCAACGTCGTGAGACCTTGACCAAATTACGCGATATGGGCATCGATCCGTATCCTGCTGCGTTGTATCCCGTAACCGATTATGCTGCTTCTTTGAAGGAGAAGTATGAAGAAGGGAAACAGGTGACGTTGGCTGGACGAATGATGAGTCAACGTGTGATGGGGAAAGCTTCTTTTGCTGAATTATTAGACAGCTCAGGCCGCATTCAGGTGTACTTCAACCGCGATGAAATTTGTCCGGGGGAAGACAAAACTTTGTACAACGAAGTCTTCAAAAAATTACTCGATTTGGGTGATTTTATTGGCGTAAAAGGAGAAGTATTCAAAACACAGGTGGGCGAAACGTCGGTAAACGTGAAAGAATTTACCTTGCTTTCGAAATCCTTGAAACCGCTCCCTTTGCCTAAAACAGATGCGGAAGGAAAAGTATACGATGCTTTTACCGATCCAGAATTGCGATACCGTCAGCGTTACGTTGATTTGGTTGTCAATCCGCAGGTGAAAGATATCTTTATCAAACGCACCAAATTGTTCAACTCCATGCGCCAGTTTTTCAATGATGCGGGTTACATGGAAGTTGAAACACCGATTTTGCAATCCATCCCAGGTGGTGCAGCGGCTCGTCCATTTGTGACACACCACAACGCGTTGGACATTCCCTTGTACATGCGCATCGCAAACGAATTGTATTTGAAACGATTGATTGTCGGTGGTTTCGAAGGGGTGTATGAATTTTCGAAAAACTTCCGCAACGAAGGCATGGATCGCACGCATAATCCAGAATTTACAGCGATGGAAATCTATGTAGCATACAAAGATTACCATTGGATGATGGATTTCACCGAACGATTGTTGGAACATTGCGCAACCGCTGTAAATGGAACACCTGAAGCGACTTTTGGTGAACATAAAATCAGCTTCAAAGCTCCGTACAAACGTGTAACCATGCGCGATTCGATTTTAGAATTCACGGGTTTTGATATTTCTGGAAAATCAGAAGAGGAATTACGTGCAGCTGCAAAATCGATGGGAATCGCTGTGGATGAAACCATGGGGAAAGGAAAATTGATTGATGAAATCTTTGGCGAAAAATGTGAAGGAAACTACATCCAGCCAACATTTATCACTGATTACCCAATCGAAATGTCGCCTTTATGTAAAAAACACCGCGACAATCCAGAGTTGACAGAGCGTTTTGAGTTGATGGTTTGTGGAAAAGAAATTGCAAATGCGTATTCGGAATTGAATGACCCTATCGATCAGCGGGGGCGTTTTGAAGAACAAGTTCGTTTGGCAGAAAAAGGCGACGACGAAGCAGGACAATTCATTGACCAAGACTTCTTGCGTTCCCTGGAATACGGAATGCCGCCAACATCTGGTTTGGGAATTGGAATGGATCGTTTGATCATGTTCTTGACAAACAATCCATCGATTCAGGAAGTATTGTTCTTCCCACAAATGCGCCCGGAAGTAAAAGCGGTAAAATTGGATTTGTCTGAGAACGAAAAATTGATTTTCGAATCCATGCAAAAACAAGGACGAACTCCCCTACTCGATTTGAAAAATGAACTCAATTTGAGCAACAAAGCGTGGGATGTGAGCATCAAAGCTTTAACAAAAGCCAACTTATTAAAAGTAAGCAAAGAAGAAGACGTACTCTATATTGACATCGTATAATTCTTTCTCAAAAAATAGGAAACCCAAATCGGAATCGGTTTGGGTTTTTTGTTGGAATCAACTTAGTACATGACAAAAAATTAAGCACCTGAAAATCAGTAAAATAAATCAGTT
>CAYRMV010000081.1:0-15831 GCA_964425255.1 uncultured Flavobacteriales bacterium | reverse complement strand
CAACTTACACCGTAACTGGAACGGATGCGAACGGATGTTCCAACACCGATCAAGTGGTTGTTACCGTTAATCCGCTTCCTACTGTGAATGCAGGTACAGATGTAACAATTTGTGAAGGACAACAAGTAACATTAACAGGATCGGGTGCTGCAAGCTATTCATGGGATAATGGCGTTTCAAACGGTGTGGCATTTACTCCTTCCGCAACGACAACTTACACCGTAACTGGAACGGATGCGAACGGATGTTCTAACACCGATCAAGTTGTGGTGACAGTCAATCCACTTCCAACAGTGAATGCAGGAACAGATGTAACTGTTTGTGCGGGGCAACAAGTAACATTGACAGGAACTGGTGCTGGTTCAATTACATGGAACAATGCTATTTCTAATGGAGAATCTTTTATTCCCTCTGAATCAACGACATATACTGCAACTGTACTTGGAATAAATGGTTGTACAGCAAGTGATGATGTTTTGGTAACTGTACTAGAAAATCCGATCGTAGATGTTACAGTAACTTCTACCATTTGTAATCAAACTACGGGAACAGCAACGGCAACAATCCAAGGAGGAACGAATCCTTACTCGTATTATTGGTCAAATGGTACTCAAAACCAACTTTCGATTCAAAATCTAGGAACAGGAACATACTATTTATTCGTAACTGATGCAAATAATTGTCAGTCAAACGGCGTGGCATTAATTGAATCTGATGCAATAACAATCACGCCAACAATTACACCAGTTAGTTGCTTTGGCGGAAACAATGGTGCCATTTCAATCGATATACAAGGTTTACCTTTACCTTATTCCATCTTATGGTCCTCAGGTCATTCATCAGGTTCGATTTCAAATTTAGTAGCAGGAACGTATGAATTAACAGCAACCAGTCAAACGGGTTGTGTTGCAACAGGAAGTTATGTAATTCCTCAACCTGCACCTTTGGTTACAACTGTTACAACTGTTAGTCCAGACTGTAATGTATCAAATGGATCGATTTCTATCACAGGAACAACAGGTGGAACACCTAATTATTCGTATGCTTGGAGTAACGGAGGCAACGGGATCGATCAGACAAACTTATCGGCAGCCATTTATTCAATTACAACAACAGACGGAAATAACTGTCAAACAATCAACACAGTTTATCTATCCAATGCTCAATCGCCAATCGTTTTAGGACAAACAACTTCTCCAACATGTGAAGAACCAATTGGAGCGATTGACGTGACAATAAATGCCAATACAGCGAATGTGGATATTAGTTGGTCGAATGGAGCTACCACGGAAGATATTGCGAATTTAAATGCTGGAAATTATGTTTGTACAGCAACTGATGACGATGGATGTAAAACGATTAAAGGTTGGAATCTAAAAAATATCAAACCAGATGTTCAGGAAATTTGTTTGGTTACGGTGGATAGTTTAACAACAACCAACTTAGTTGTTTGGGAAAAACCACAAAGCAACATTATTTCTCATTATGGAATTTACCGTGAAACGAGTGTAATTGGCGAATATTTACTAATAGACACTGTTCACTATAGCAATTTATCCGTTTTCAACGATGTAGTGGCATCCCCGCTTGTACGTTCTTGGCGTTATAAAATATCTGCTTTCAATTATTGTGATAATGAAAGTGATTTGTCGAATCAACATAAAACACTTCATTTAAATACATTTGATCAAGGAGGTACTTCAACTTTAATCACGTGGGATGCTTACGAAGGAACAACTTATGGCGCATTTGATTTATGGAGATATACCGACTTAACAGGATGGGAATTGGTAACAACTGTCAGCAATACGACATTCTCCTATGTGGATCAAACCCCAATTTCAACGGAAGGTTTAGATTACATGGTTGAAATTACTCCAGATGAAATTTGTACAGCTACATTTAGCAAAGCACAAGACTTTAATAATTCCCGTTCTAACAAAGAAAAAGGAATCTTCAACCCTGGTCAAGGTGATGAAAACTATTCAAACAACGGTGTTCATGAAACAATCATTGAAGACATTGTTGTTCGTTTGTATCCAAATCCAAATCAGGGTACATTTACTGTTTATGTGGATGCTGATGCAAGCTTAACCTATCGAATTGTTTCATTAACGGGTTCAGAAATAAGTTCAGGAGTTTTACATGGACAAGAAAACACATTACAACTGGATCAAATTCAGTCAGGTATGTATTATTTGATTTTATCTAACTTACAGGGAACAACGTATCTTCCATTTGTAAAAAATCAATAAAAATAAGAACTCTAAAAAGTGGGCTGCGGTTTTCAACGTCCACTTTTCTTGTTTTGATAGAGTGAAAATAACAACAAATTATTACTAAATTTAACCCGTCATTTAAAATCATCTCGATGCGGTTTTGGTTAATTGGTTGTCTGTTGTATGTTGGATTCGGGTGTAACACATCCATCAACAATCCTTTGACGACAACAAATGAAACAGAAAAAACCTTATTTGAGCAAGTTGAAAAAGAACAAATTCCTAAATCTGAATTACGGATATTTGTCGATAAAAGTGACCGAACTTTATCGGTTATCCACAAAGAAAAAACGCTTATCACCTATCCTTGTGTGCTTGGTTTTGCACCTGAAGGCGATAAAATGAAACAAGGTGATGGAAAAACACCAGAAGGAAATTTTGGTATTCGTGCGATGTACCCCCATCGGTCGTGGTCTTACTTTATTTGGTTCGATTATCCGAATGCTGAATCCCAAAAACGATTTGCTGAACGAAAAAAACAAGGTATCATTCCTGCTTCTGCTAAAATAGGCGGTGAAGTTGGTATACATGGTGTTCCAGATGGAATGGATGAGGCAATTGATTTGAAAGAAGACTGGACATTGGGTTGTATCTCTTTGAAAACAGCCCATATAACCGATTTGTATAAGTCAATTTCCACCGAAACAAAGTTGGAAATTGTCCCTTAAAATAGAAATAAGAAAATATGAATAGCAACGAACAATTGATTCAAAAACGGAAAGCAGCTCAATTAGGAGGAGGCCAAGCACGTATAGACAAACAACATCAAGGAGGTAAATTAACCGCTCGCGAACGAATTTTACTTCTTTTAGATGACGATACATTTCAAGAAATGGGCATGTTTGTTGAACATCGTTCTACTTCTTTTGGTCTAGATAAACAAATTGTTCCTGGAGATGGAGTTGTAACTGGTTATGGAAAAATACACGGTAGATTGGTCTACGTATTCTCTCAAGACTTTACCGTTTTAGGAGGATCTCTATCTGAAACGCATGCTGAAAAAATTTGTAAAATCATGGATCTTGCCATGAAAAATGGCGCTCCTGTAATTGGATTAAATGATTCTGGAGGTGCTCGAATCCAAGAAGGAGTGGTTTCACTTGCTGGATATGCAGATATTTTTTACCGAAATACGCGTGCATCCGGTGTTGTTCCTCAGATCAGTGTAATCATGGGGCCTTGTGCGGGTGGTGCTGTTTATTCACCTGCGTTGACTGATTTTATTTTCATGGTTGAAGATACATCATACATGTTTGTTACTGGGCCCAATGTGGTTAAAACAGTTACCCACGAAGAAGTAACTTCCGAAGATTTGGGTGGAGCAAAAACACATGCTGAAAAATCAGGTGTAAATCATTTTACCGCTGCTAACGATGTAGAGTGTTTAAAAAAAGTGCGTGATTTCATGACTTTTATGCCGCAAAACTACGGTGAACTTGCTCCTACAACGCATTTTTCATTCAATCCTTCGAAACTTGAAAGCATCAAATCGGTTTTGCCTGCAAATGCTACTTTACCGTATGATATTCGCTCGGTAATTGATTGTGTAATAGATGATGAATCATTCCGTGAAGTTCAAGAAGACTATGCGAAAAACATCGTTGTTGGTTTTGGTCGTTTGGAAGGAAGAACGATTGGTATTATTGCCAATCAACCCAATGCGCTAGCAGGAGTTTTAGATATTGATGCTTCTAGAAAAGGTGCTCGTTTTGTTCGTTTTTGCGATTCTTTTAATATTCCACTTTTGGTATTTGAAGATGTTCCTGGATTTTTACCTGGTACGGATCAAGAATGGCGAGGAATTATCACACACGGTGCAAAACTTCTGTATGCATTCTCTGAAGCTACCGTTCCAAGAATCACGGTTATTACCCGAAAAGCGTATGGTGGCGCATTCGATGTGATGAATTCCAAAAACATTGGTGCTGATTTGAATTTTGCTTGGCCGACAGCTGAAATTGCAGTAATGGGTGCAAAAGGCGCTGCTGAAATTATCTTCAAAAAGGAAATTTCAGAAGCGGCAGATCGCGATGCAAAATGGAAAGAAAAAGAAGCTGAATACGCCGAAAAATTTGCTAATCCGTATCAAGCTGCAGCAAGAGGTTTTGTCGATGATGTGATTCTTCCGGAAGAAACAAGAAACAAGTTGATCGCTGCTTTTCAGATGTTAGAAAACAAAGCGGAAGTACTTCCACAGAAAAAACACGGAAATATTCCGTTATAATTGTATTTCATTATATAAACAAAAAAGCGTGAATGACCTTCATGCTTTTTTGTTATTATTGCTATTTTAATGCTATCCAAACAAAAAAAAGGTGCCTTCCGACACCTTTCAATTGCAAGCTGAGAGCCTTATTAAGTTAAACATATTTTTTTAGAACCTTTCCTTTTTTGGTTCCTTGATAAAAATACAAGAAAAATCAATTCCTTCCATCGGTGAAGAAGAAAAATCTTTGAATTTGGAATGAATCATCGTGAAAAAATCATCGTTCGTGACTGGAATAACCAATGCTTCATCCATAATCAATTGATCGCATTTTAATAAAATTTCCATGCGCTTTGCTTCGTCTTTTTCTTTCCAAGATGCTTCAAAAAGTGAGTTAAACGTTGGATTATTGAATCGAATCGAATTTGTCTTCGAACCATCATTCAACACATTTTCACCGTAAAACAAATCCAAGAAATTTTCTGGATCGGGATAATCGGCAATCCAACCATTTCGCCAAAACAAGGCCTTTCCAGAACGAAGTGCTTTTTTATGTTCCTCATACGAACACAATTTGATTGTCAATTGTAAATTCAAATTTTCATTCAATTGTTTCACAACTCCTTGTGCTAAAAGATGAGTCATGCTTTCTTCTTTGGCAGCAACATACACATCCATTTTAGGGAAATTTTGCCCGTTTTTATATCCAGCTTCTGCTAAAAATTGCTGTGCTTTTACCAAATCAAAAGCATACCCTTTTACTTGTGAACTGACGTAGCCATTCATTTCAGGTACAAAACCATGATTCATCGGATATCCTTCTCCTTTCATGAAATCATTGACTAATTTATCACGATCAATGGCATGCAAAAATGCCTTTCGAACTGCAAGTTGATCAAAAGGCGGTTGATCCAAACGAAAAGCAAAATAATTCAAACTGAAACTCGATTTCGCATCCAATTTGTGTTTCACATTCAAACCTGCTTGTGCATCTTCCAAACTCCCTAGTACATGATCAATTTCATCCGCCGGAATGTCTAATACCAAATCAATTTTTTGTTGACGAAATGACATCAATTCTTCGCGCTTATTTTTTGCATACGTCATCATAACTTTATCCAAAAAAGGCAACTTATTCCCGTGTTTGTCTGTTCGCCAATATCGAGCATTTCGCACTAATTCAATCTGTTCATTATTCCAAGTTTTCAATGAAAATGGCCCCGTTCCTACTGGATTTTTGTTCAATGATTTTCCATAATGATCAAATGCTTCTTTAGGAAAAATGGCCAAAGAAGGGTGCGTTAGAATCTTGGTAAAATTGACAAAAGGTTCATACAATTCAATTTCTAACATGCGACTATTTACCACTTTTATACCAGCAACAGAATGATTTCCAAGCTTTTTCTTTGTCTCTTTATTGAATCGCTTTGCTCCTTTGATATGAGGTAATAACAACGAACTTGCCTCGTTTTCTTCCAAACCACTGCAAGCAAATTCTAGCGCGAATTTGACATCATCTGCCGTCATTTCCTTTCCGGTTTCTCCTGAAAAACAAGCATTATCATGAAAATAAACTCCTGTCCGTATGTAAAATGTATACTTTTTACCATCGTCGCTTACCTCCCATTTTTCAGCCAACAAAGGTTCAACCTCTAAGGTCTCGGGATTGATGCGAAGCAAATTTTCAAACAACTGACTGGCTACCCGATACGAATAAACATCACGAATGGATGCTGGTAAAAGTGAATTTACTTTTTCCGTTGACATAAATCGAAATTCCCCTCCGTAGACAGGTCCTCCGACAGCTACCAAGGGTTTTTCTTCGCCCGATTTACAGCTCGTTAACAAGATTAAAAGTAGTGTTGTCAGAATTCCAATCGACCTGAATCGTATCATTGTATTTCTTTTTTATCGGTTGATTTGGAGAGAAACATCTTGTCCCTCTCCTATTCACTATATTTCACTAAGCGTAGCCTAATTTTTTACGAACTCGATCCAAAACAGACAAAGCCACTTTTCGTGCTTTAGCTGCCCCTTCTTCCAGTATTTTTTCCACTTTTTCAGGATGCGCCATGAAATCCGCATACACTGCCCGTTCAGTTTGAAATTTTGCTAATATTAACTCATACAAGGCTTGTTTTGCATGTCCATATCCATAACCACCTGCTAAGTAATTTGTACGCATTTCGTCAATTTCAGCTGGAGAAGCAAGCAATTGATACAAGGCAAAAACGTGGCACGTTTCGGGATCTTTCACATCTTCAAGCCCCTTTGAATCCGTTTGAATCGTCATCACTTGTTTGCGCAATTGTTTTTCAGGCAAAAAAATATCTATAAAATTATTTCGTGACTTACTCATTTTGTTGCCATCCGTTCCTGGAACAATCATCACTGATTCGTCTATTTTTGCTTGAGGAAGAACAAACGTTTCTCCCATTTGATGATTGAAACGAGAAGCAACATCTCGCGTAATTTCCAAATGCTGTAATTGATCTTTTCCAACAGGAACTAATTCAGCATCATACAACAAAATGTCTGCTGCCATCAACATTGGATAGGTGAACAAGCCTGCATTTACATCTTCTAAATAATCTTGTTTGTCTTTGAATGAATGCGCCAAAGTCAGACGTTGATAAGGAAAAAAACAGCTTAAATACCAAGAAAGTTCCGTCGTTTGAGGCACATCACTTTGCTGATAAAAAGTCACTTTTTCTGTGTCCAATCCAAAAGCAAGCCATGTGGCAGCAACACTTAAGGTGTTTTCTCGCAAAGTTTTGGCATCTTTAATTTGAGTTGCCGAATGCAAATTAGCGATAAACAAATACGTTTCGTTTTCAGGATCATTTGCCATGCGGATTGCTGGAAGAATTGCCCCTAGAATGTTCCCCAAATGTGGAGTACCTGTACTTTGAATTCCTGTTAATACTTTTGCCATTATTCTTTTTCTTTCTCGATGCGAAGGTAATAATTCTGTTCAGAGAAAGTAGTAAAATGAAAGTACAATCCCCTTAAAACAGCGTATTTTACTCACATCCCTCCTTCTTTTTTAGCATTTCTTCCCCCGACATGGTTTGAAAATCGACACACTTTTGTTCCTTTTCTTTTTTCAATGCTCGTAACTTGGAAACTATTTCAGGTGTTTTTTCTTGCATCAAAATCTGTGAGTTATAGGAGTTCAATTTTTCTCCAGCCTCCAAACAAGCACACATTTTTGGATCTTTTTGACTACAAGAAGCCACAACGAATACTACAACAATCCAACCAAATTTCATTTATTAAAAATTTTGTAATAATTTATAAATAAAGCAATTACAATTAACATGAAATTGTTGTAATTGCTTCTCTCACACACAAACTTATTTTAAGCATATTACATGGCACGTTTAAAAAACGTGTTTGCCCATTTGATCTTATTTTTTTGACAAAATAACTAAAAATGCTCCGATTTCCAATCTGAGTTTGTAATTTCGAATAAAAAAGCATTCATGTCCAAATTACCACACGTAGGCACAACCATTTTTACAGTCATGTCTCAATTAGCTGCCAAACATGGGGCTATCAACCTTTCGCAAGGATTTCCCAATTTCCCGGTGGATGATCGATTGACACAAATCCTTCAAGAAGTTGCACGTGAAAACACGCATCAATATGCTCCCATGATCGGTTTGCCCGCTTTGAGCAACGAACTGGTAGAATTAACAAAAAAACAATACAATCGCAGTATTCAGGCAGACAAAGAATTGCTCATCACCGCGGGAGCAACACAGGCAATTTTCACAATCATTCAAGCTGTGATAAAACAAGGAGATGAAGTCATCATTCTTGATCCTTCCTATGATTGTTATGCACCTGCAGTAATTTTAGCTGGAGGAAAACCGATTCATGTTCGCCTAAACCATGAATTTTTACCGGATTGGAATCGAATAGAATCTGCATTCAACGATAAAACTGCATTGATTATCACCAATAATCCACACAATCCATCGGGTAGAATTTGGCAAGAAACTGATTTTGTTCACTTAGAAACGATCTTGCAAAAATTTGAACGTGTTTTGTGGTTGTCCGATGAAGTATACGAGTACATTACTTTCGAACAAAAACACATTTCTGCTCATTCGCGTACCAACTTGCTTGATCGAACAATTATCACCTCCTCTTTTGGAAAAACCTTCCACATAACGGGTTGGAAAATCGGTTACCTGATTGCGCCTGAACACATTTTAAATGAAATCAAAAAAGTACACCAATTCCTTGTATTTTGTGTCAACAGTGTCGCTCAACATACATTAGCTCGCTACTTGCAAGAAGTTCAGGTAGACGAATTGGGGAAATTTTACCAAGAAAAACGCGATTTTTTCCGAAACTTATTGGCAGAAAGTCGGTTTGAGCTACTTCCTTCAGAAGGTTCCTACTTTCAAACAGCAAGTTTTGCCTCGATATCAGACGAAAATGATCGAGATTTTGCGGAACGAATCCTCATAGAGCATGGTGTGGCAACGATTCCATTCTCCGCTTTTTATGCCGATCAATACGACCCAAAAATGATTCGTTTTTGTTTTGCTAAAGACAATCAAACCCTCGAACAAGCAGCAGAAAAATTATGCAAGATCTAAAAGTTACCCTCGTCCAAACGGAGCAATTTTGGGAAAACAAAGAACAAAATTTAGCTCATTTTGAATCCATTTTATCCTCAATTTCGGATACGGATTTGATTTTACTGCCAGAAATGTTTCATACGGGTTTTAGTATGAATGCAGCCTTTTTGGCGGAAGATTCGCAACACTCCGAAGGAATCAATTGGTTAAAAAATCAATCCAAAAAAACAAACGCTGCTATTTACACATCGTTGATTATCAAAGATAAGAATGAATACAAAAACCGAGGTGTTTTCGTTGAACCTTCCGGTCAAATATCCATCTATGACAAAGTACATTTGTTTTCCTTGGCCAAAGAAGACGAAGTCTATACACCCGGAAAAGAAAAAACAATCGTGACTTTTCGCAATTGGAAAATCGCTTTACAAATTTGTTATGACTTGCGCTTTCCCGAATTAGCTCGAAATCGTTTCGATCTCCAAACAGGATTTGAATACGACTGCTTGTTGTATGTTGCCAATTGGCCTGAGAGAAGAATCACGCATTGGGAAACACTCTTACCAGCAAGAGCAATCGAAAATCAAGCGTATGTTGTAGGCGTGAACCGAGTTGGGACTGATGGGAAAAACATTCAATACAATGGTTCATCGATGGCGATTGACGCACTTGGAACAAAAATAGGAACTTTTGAGCCTAATGAAAACAATTGGAAAACGATTATTTTAAATAAATCGACCTTAGACGAAACCCGCAGTCAGTTGGCATTTTTGAAGGATCGAATTGTATGAAAACGTACATAAATTGTTAAAATACTTTTAAAAGCGATTTTTTCTAGCTAATATTGCTCTGCTAAAAAAATCAAATATGAAAAAACAATTTACTCTTTTATCAGCTGCTGCGTTGTTTGCTACGGGGATTTCTTTCTCGCAAGTTGCAAAACCAGCAAATGTTATGAAAAAGATGCCAACGAAATTGTCTACAACAAAAGACATTATTTCTACAGGTGAAAACACGAAAGCAGGAGGAGATATCATCTGGGATTCAGATTTTTCTGATGCAACGGAATGGACAGCAACTTCTAACGGACAACAAGGTGAATTTACTATTGGTAACTACCCTTCAAACTTAAGCACTTATGTCGCTCCAATTACAGGAATGACAAATCCTTTGTGTTTCTTTGATGGAGTTCAATACTTAATTGCAGGAACTGTTCAAACACAAGATTTTGCAATCACGTCAGAAACAATCGACATGTCTGCAAGTTCAGTTGTAACAATTAGCTTCAACCAAACATACCGTCGTTTCAATTACGATGCAACGTATGTAGAAGTTAGTGCTGATAATGGAGCAACTTGGATTTCTAAAAAAATCAACACAGAAGCAGTAGGTAACGGAGCAAGTTTAGCTGGTTTGGTAACTTTTGACTTCAACATTGGTGCTGGTGTAACAGAAGGTAAAGTTCGTTTCCGTTGGGAATCTTTGAACGCTGATAACAGCTTCGGAAGTGGATACGGTTGGGCTTTTGACAACGTAAAAGTATTGGAAGGTTATGAAAGTAACTTGAAAATGAAAGAAGTATTTTCAGCTTTGGGAACTCAAGGTTTAAGTGTAACGAAAATCCCTACTAGCCAAATATCTTCTGCTGGAAACGTTTCATTTGGTGCAATCATTGAAAACGTAGGTACTGCTGTACAACCAACTAGTCTTGGTGTATCTGCTGGAACTTACTCAGGTGAAAGCGCTCCAATGAACTTAAACTCTTTTGCAAAAGATACATTTGCTATTGTTACTGCTGATGGATATGCAATTCCAACAACAACAGGTACATATAACTTTACTTTTTCTGCACTTTCTGACAGCACATTAGAATTTACTGGAGATGATTCAAAAACAGTTCCTTTCGAAGTAACTCAAACAATCATGGCTGCTGATGCATACAATGGTAATGCAAATTCATACAATGGTTCTTTCTACGGATGGCAAGGTGGAACAGGAGATGCTGAAATCGGTACTTTCTTTGAAATCTTCAACAACGAAGCTGCAGGTGCTGTTCACATTGGTATTGCTTCTGTTGCTGCTGGTTCGCAAGCTGATTATGTTGGAAACGCTGTATTTGGTAAAATCTACGAAGTAACTGCAGATGATTATGTGTTGTTAAACGTAACAAACGAGCATACAATTTCAAGTACTGATTTCGGAAAAACAATCCGTGCATATTTCCAAACTCCAACTCCATTGGAAGCTGGTAAAGCATATTTGGTAACTGCAGGTTTCTATTTAGATGCTGAAGTTCCTTTAGCATTCTCTGGATTTGTTGCTGATGGTAACGTTGCAGGTGTTAATGGTGCAGATTTCGTAGGTTTAGCTCCTAACGAAGATATCCCAACAATCGTTGAGTGTCCTGTAGTTCGTTTGGATTTCAAAGATTACACAAATGTTGCTGAGTTAGATGCTGCTGCATTTGGTTTGTCTACATATCCAAATCCATTCAACAATGCTGCTAACGTAGCATTTGAATTGAAAGCTGAAACAGAAGTTTCTATCGCTGTACAAGATGTAACTGGTCGCGTTGTTGCTACTGTAGATGCTGCTAAATTTGCTGCTGGAAAACACAACATCGAAGTAAATACACAAAACTTGAACGCAGGTGTTTACAACTATGTAATCACTTTGGGTAACCAAGTATTTACACAAAAAATGATCAAGAAATAATTTCTTATATCAATAAAATTATCCCGACGGTTTTCGAATCGTCGGGATTTTTGTTTTATGCCATTTCTCTTCCTCATCACATTTTTGTCCGCCACGATTCTCCCCTTGAGTTCGGAAATCGTTGTTTTATCTTATTTGACAAGCGGCGAAAGTCCTTATTTAGTCTGGATGATTGCTTCCTTGGGGAATGTGTTTGGTGGCGCAACAAATTATTTTCTGGGGAGACTTTTCAGTCAATCAAAATGGGTTCAAAAAGCGTGGAATCATCCGCGAATGACCACATGGATTCCTCGGATTCAACAAAGAGGTTCGATGTTAGCTTTTTTCGGATTTTTGCCAATCATCGGTGATCCCTTGCTTATTTGTATGGGAACCATTCAAACTCCATGGATTCAAACACTTATGTGGATGACTTTAGGAAAAACAGTGCGGTATGGAATCCTGATTTATCCATTTCTGTAAAAATTTTGTATACCAAACCTACTGAATTAACGCCTTGTTAACGTGTTGAAAATGGGTTTTTTCTTGAAATCAGCAAAATAATGCGTTACTTTGCAGTCCAATACAAATTTCCCATGTCACATAAAGCAGGTTTTGTTAACATCGTTGGTAGTCCAAACGTCGGTAAATCTACGTTAATGAACCAAATGATTGGTGAAAAACTTTCCATCGTTACTTCAAAAGCACAAACAACACGTCACCGTATCCATGGTATTGTCAATGACGACGATTACCAAATTGTCTTCTCCGATACGCCAGGTGTTGTGAATGCTGCATACAAATTGCATGAGCAAATGATGAGTTATGTGGAAAATTCATTCAAAGATGCCGACATTCTACTTTTCATAACAGATATTTATGAAAGCCAAATGAACCATGCAGCAACTTTGGAACGGATTCAAAAATTGCGCATTCCTGTTTTGGTCATCATCAATAAAATGGATTTGGGTAATCAACAACAGGTTGCTTCTCGTATCGAATATTGGAAAGAAAAATTACCAAATGCTGAGATTATTCCAGCTTCAGCATTGCATGGTTTCAACAAAGAATGGGTTTGGAATCGCATTTTGGAATTGTTACCCGAAGGCCCTGCTTATTTCGATAAAGAAGAATTATCAGACCGACCGATGCGCTTCTTCGTTGCGGAAATGATTCGTGAAAAAATCTTTTTATTTACAGACAAAGAAGTTCCCTATTCGTGTCAGGTTGAAGTAGATTCGTATTTAGATGAACCCGACATCATCAAAATTCGTGCAATCATCGTAGTGGAGCGAGATTCACAAAAAGGAATCATCATTGGAAAAGGAGGCGACATGTTAAAGAAAATCGGACGTGAGGCTCGAAAAGACATTGAAAAATTTGTAGGGAAAAAAGTGTTTTTGGAAACCTTCGTGAAAATCGATAAAGATTGGCGCGAAAACGAACAAAAACTAAAGAAATACGGCTATTAATTGTCGTTAAGAAGTTTCATTTAAAACGGTGTAAACCGAAAAAAAATATGAGCAGTAATATTATCGCCATAGTAGGAAGACCAAACGTTGGAAAATCAACCTTATTCAATCGATTGACGGAATCACAAACCGCTATCGTAAAAGAAATCAGTGGAGTTACACGTGACCGAATTTATGGTCGTGGAGAGTGGATCGGTATTCCATTTTCTGTGATTGACACAGGAGGATATGTGCATGGATCCGAAGATATTTTCGAAGGAGAAATTCGCAAACAAGTGGAGTTAGCCATCGACGAAGCGAACGTTATTTTATTTGTTGTAGATGTTACCACAGGAATCGTTGATTTAGACGAGACAGTGGCGCAAATGCTTCGTAAAAGCAAAAAACAAGTCTTCATCGTTGCTAACAAAGTGGACAATAATCAGCGTGTTGGTTTGTCCTCTGAATTTTGGTCCTTTGGGTTGGGAGAAGTGTTTGACATTTCAGCAACCAACGGAGGGGGAACAGGAGAATTATTAGACGAAGTAGTTAAACATTTTGACAAAAATCCAGCTCCAGACATCGAGGAAACGCTTCCACGAATTGCCATTGTCGGGAAACCAAACGTAGGAAAATCATCCATGATCAATGCCTTAACAGGCCAAGAGCGAAACATTGTAACCGATATTTCTGGAACAACACGTGATGCCATCAATACACGATATAACGCATTTGGATTCGATTTCTTGCTCATTGATACAGCTGGAATTCGCAAAAAGAATAAAGTAACCGAAGACATCGAATATTACTCGGTTTTGCGTTCCGTTCGTACCATTGAAAGTGCAGACGTTTGTATTTTGATGATCGATGCAACAGAAGGGATTCAAAAACAAGATTTGAATATTTTCTACATCATTGAAAAAAACAACAAAGGTGTCGTTGTTGTCGTAAATAAGTGGGATTTGGTTGAAAAAGATCACAAAACGCTCGCCGAATTTGAAGAACGTTTACGTGAACAACTCGCACCATTCAACGATGTTCCGATTATTTTTACATCGACCATCACCAAACAACGTATTCACAAAACGTTGGAAACAGCCATGGAGGTGTTTGAAAACCGAACAAAACGTATTCCAACATCCGAATTAAATGACTTGTTGTTACCGATTATTGAGCAAACTCCACCTCCATCCGTTAAAGGAAAATACATCAAAATCAAATACGTGATGCAGCTACCAACGCATGCTCCAGCTTTTGCATTTTTCTGTAATTTACCACAATATGTTCCAGACGGATACAAACGATTCATCGAAAACAGATTACGCGAATTATATAATTTTTCTGGTATTCCAATTCGTATTTTCTTCCGTAAAAAATAAAACTCCTAAGAGCATTTCTTATCGAAATGCTCTTCCCTTTTTTCAAAATTCTCATCCTGTTAACACTTCTTATTAAAAGTCTATGTTAGTAGAAATTCAAGATAAAATCGTTTCCTTAGACGTCTTTGAACGTAAGTTTGTATGTGATTTGAATGCATGTAAAGGCGCATGTTGTATTGAAGGCGATGCCGGAGCTCCTCTTACCCTAGAAGAAGTAGATATTTTGGAAGAAAACTTGGAGGCGATCAAACCTTACATGCGTCCCGAAGGAATCGAAGCCGTGGAAGAAAGCGGTGTTTTTTATATGGATTGGGACAATGAACCAGTAACAACACTTGTTAACGAACAAGAATGTGCTTTTGTCTTTTTCGATGAAAAAGGGATCACTAAATGTGCCATTGAACAAGCACACAAAGATGGAAAGCTCGATTTTAAAAAACCCATTTCCTGTCATTTGTATCCCATTCGTGTACAAAAACTAAGCACTGGTGAAGCCTTGAATTACAATGAGTGGAACATTTGCAAACCCGCATGTGCATGTGGAGATGAATTGAATGTTCCCGTTTACAAATTTCTCAAAGAACCTTTGGTACGAGCGTATGGTGCTGAATTTTTTGCCGAAATGGAAGTAGTTGAAAAAGAACTGAAAAATTTGAAAAAATAATCCCTTGTTTACTCGTTCAAACACCCATTTCTTTCGATAAAACCTATATTTTGCTCATTGAACAAAAAATATGTGCAATCTACCCAACCGAAACAAGTATCTTCACGTCTTTCTAATAAGTTGAAACAAAAACGATTGTTCAGCTCTGGTTTTATATTCCCTTGCAGGTACCTGAAAAGAGTTTCTACCTCGAACATGTTGGATCCATGTTTATCAAACTCTTTTCAGGTTTTTTTGTGCCATAAAAAAAGGATGCCATCGTGTAGACATCCTTCTCATCTATTTTTGGGTTTCAATTACTCAATGACAACCTCCGCTGTTTTCCCCCAGTTTTTACCTGTAAAGTACATTTTTTTGTTTAGCGAATTCCAAGCTATTCCATTCATAACTTCTCCACCCATACGAGCTTGTTTGGCTACTTCTGAACCATCAATCTCTTCCAGCACTTTCCCTGTAAACGGATCGATCACCAAGATCAAATCCAACATCCACACATTTGCATAGATTTTTCCATCGATAAATTCCAATTCATTCAATCGCACGCGTGGACCAACACGGTCGTAGAC
>CAYRMV010000080.1:0-15932 GCA_964425255.1 uncultured Flavobacteriales bacterium | reverse complement strand
ATTGTTGATTTCTTTTAGATTAATTGTTAATAAAAAAGAAGTGCTTTTCATAGGAGCTCCTGTTTTTAGTATGTAACCAATTTCCATAAAACAAAGATTGAACTTACAACAAAGAACCAATTACATGAAAGAAGTGTTTTATTTCGTAAATTTGTCCAATCAAATTGTCTTGAAGCAAAAGAATTCTGAAAATGAGTGAAACGCTAGATAACTCCGTTCGAATAAAAAAACCAAAATGGTTGCGCGTAAAGTTGCCTACGGGTGAAAACTACCGAAAAGTCCGTGCATTGGTTGATGAACATAAATTACATACTATTTGCGAGAGTGGAAGTTGCCCAAACATGGGTGAATGTTGGGGAGAAGGAACTGCAACATTCATGATATTGGGTAATATTTGTACACGAAGTTGTGGTTTTTGTGCTGTTCAAACTGGGAAACCGTTGGAGGCTGATCCGTTTGAACCAGGAAGAGTGGCGCACAGTGTTAAAACAATGGGAGTGAAACATGCGGTAATTACCTCTGTGGATCGCGATGATTTGAAAGATGGGGGAGCATCTATTTGGGCGCAAACAGTTCGTGCTGTCAGACAACAGTCGCCAGGAACAACAATGGAAACATTGATTCCAGATTTCGCTGGGAAATGGGAAAATTTGCAGCAAATTATTGATGTTGCACCAGAAATTGTTTCGCATAATTTGGAGACTGTTCGTCGATTGACCAAGCAAGTTCGAATCCAAGCCAAATACGATCGAAGCTTAGAAGTTTTGTTTCGTTTGAAAAAAGGGGGGATGCGAACGAAATCAGGAGTAATGTTGGGGCTTGGTGAAACGAGAGAAGAAATCATTGAAACATTGGAAGATTTGCGCAGTGTTCAAGTTGATATTTTGACTTTAGGCCAATATTTGCAGCCAACACCGAAGCATTTACCAGTTCAGTACTTCGTTACACCAGAAGAATTTGAAGAATACAAGCAGATTGGTTTAGAAATGGGATTTCGATATGTGGAAAGTGGACCTTTGGTTCGATCTTCTTATCATGCAGAAAAACATATTTTTGAATTGTAATTCCTAAGTTGCTTCCTAAGTAATTATAATATTTTTAGTTCAACCAACTTCTTTACTGATTCGTTTATTAAGAAAGAACTAGTTAAAAAGTGTCTTTAGACATGTAAAAAACAAAACAATTTTGGTTTTTTAACTGTTTTCACTTGCAAACATCGGCTGTAATTTTATGCAGTTAAATAAATAATCAGCTTAAAAATGGTGTGTTTTCGGATAATATCCGTATTTTGGCACCTGTTTTAAGTTGAAAAAACAAGGAAATAACTACAAGTATGAAGCGAAACAAATTATTAATTGGATCGATTGGATTGGCAGCAATTGCTGGTGCTCTGTTCGTTTTTCCTCTTGGTTGGGGAGACGGTGGAAGCTACCAAAGCAAGTCTTTGTCAGTTCTTGAGCAACAATCAGCAAACGACGCACAGAAGTGGTTGGAGGCTCGTTACATGGATGTAACAACAGGGCAAAAAGTAACTCCAGAGCGTCTAAACGAACTTTTCAAAGCGGAAATGAATCGCCCTAAATCAGGGAATGTAGCTTTTGAAGAATTAGGACCAGACAATATTGGTGGTCGTACACGTGCTATTTTAATTGACAAAACAAACATCAACCGCATTTTTGCTGGTGGTGTTTCTGGAGGTTTATTTATCTCTGAAAATAAAGCTTCTACTTGGACTCGTTTAGAAAGTTTTCCAGGTTTACCTTATATTTCATCAATAGCTCAAACAGCTGATGGAACTATCTTCGTTGCAACAGGTTCTGCAAACGAGCAATGGAGTGGAAATGGGGTGTATCAAACGCAAGACGCAGGTCAAACTTGGTCTATCGTGCCTGGAACGGCTAACATTACTACAATTACAGAAGTTGTTACTCCCGACGGTGGTAATACAGTTTGGATGGCAACTGGTCAAGGTGTGAGAAAATATACAGTTGGAGATGCTTCTTTAACTACTGTTCAAGTAGCAAATGGTGGATCGACTGCAATTCAAATTTCGAAAGATGGTCAAGTAATTGTAGCAGCAGTTGGTACAAACCGAACTTTTACTTCAACAGATGGCGGATCTTCTTGGGTAGATCGCTCAGGAACTGCAGCTGATGGTAAAGTTCCAGCGAATGCAGGGCGTATTGAATTTGCGATTTCACCCAACAAGAACAGCCAAAACAAATATTCGTTGTATGCAATTCGTACAAACTCAAACTTGATGAGTATGCACGTTTCTCATGACAATGGTGATACTTGGGGTCAATTCATGGGGGCTTCTGGAACAGGTTCATTGTTAGATATTTACCGTGACCAAGGAACGTACAACTCAATTGTATCTGTTGTACCAGGTGATCCTGAAAAAATCTTAATTGGTGGTATCGATATTTGGCAATGGAAACAAGTTGTAAACAATCCTCCTTCTGGTGGTTTTGAACAACGTTCTCAGTGGTTTGTATCTCCAACAAGTTCTGTATATGTTCACGCTGACAACCATGAATTGAAATGGGATGCGAACGATCGCTTATATATTGGTAACGATGGTGGTATTGGAATCTCTAACGATAAAGGTGCAACGTATTTCCCTGCAAACAGAGGATTTAATGTGACACAATTCTACGGAATTGCGATGGATAGAGATGGTAAAGTAATGGGAGGTACACAAGATAATGGTACACTTTACAATGACTTTACCATGTCAACAATGAAGGAATTTAAACAAGTTAACGGTGGTGACGGATTTGAAGCTGAAATTTCATTCTACAACCCACGTGTAATGTTTAGTTCAATCTATTATGGTCAAATCTCTCGTTCAGGAGATCGTGGTCAAACATTCAGCGCATTCTATCCAAATTTCCCTGCAGGTTATTCTCAAGTAGGAGTTGCGGGAGGTAATTTCCCATTCCACACGGAGTTTGTATTAGCAGAAACATTCGATGAAAATTCGGAAGATTCAATTACGTTTATTCCTTCTAAAGATTATGCGGCAAATACGTTGATTCGTATTCCAAGTGCTGCAACAGGTGATTCAATCAATTATACAACGCCAGTTGCTTTGTACTTCGATGATACAGTGTATGCAAAACCATCATTGACACAAACAGATTACAAGATTACACACAATGTAACAAATGCAGTCTTTGATTTAGGTCAAGTAGATACTTGGTCAATCATTTATGATGCACCAGCATTGGGAGCAGTTCCAACAGTAGGCGATACCGTTTTAGTTAATGGAACTATCAAGATTCCAGTTTCTGCTGTAACAACCTATTTACATTACTATGCACAGCATCCAGTAACTGGTAAAATCTATGATTTACATGAGGAGCAAGAAGCATACAACGTTGCTTGGGATCAAGTTCGTGTTGCTGATCCATTCCAATCTTGGTTTGTCATGTATGTGAACAACAACGGTGGAGAACTTTGGGCTACTCGTGATGCTTTGCGTTTAGCTGTGCCAAACACAACTTGGATTCGAATTGCCACTAACATTGGTGGAAACGGGTTTAGTTCTGTAGATATTGAATTCTCACGTGACTTGAATCACTGTTTTGTAAGTGCTGGAAGTCGTGTTTACCGTATTGATGGTTTAGGTTCAATTTACTCACAAAATGAGAATTTTGTTTCGTTAGCAGAGGCAGCTGGAGCAAATAAAGTAACTGTTTCTAATGCAGCTTGTGAAGGTATTGCTTTGAATCCAAATAATCCAGATGATTTGATCCTTCTTCAAGGATTTAGTGGTTCAATCTCTCGTTCAAATAACGCAACAGCAGCAAGTCCATCATTCACAGCTTTAACAAACTTGGGAATTGGTGCATACGATGCAATCATTGATCGTGACGATGACGATATCATTGTTGTAGGTACTGCATTCGGGGTAAAAGTTTCAGAGAATGGTGGTGCAACTTGGACGGATGCTTCAACTGGATTTGAAAACGTTCCAGTGTACGAAGTTCGTCAAAACTGGCGTACATACCAAGAGGGATGTAGCCGACCAGGTGAAATTTATCTTGGAACATTCGGTCGTGGTATTTGGGCTTCTTCTTCATTGTTGGGAATTGGTTCAAACAATCCAAGTGTGAATGGAAAAGAGGTTGCTAAAGCAAAATTGAAAATGTATCCAAACCCTGCGAAATCTTCAACTACGTTGGCATTCGAATTGGCTAAAACATCGAATGTAACTGTTCAAGTATTCAATATCGCTGGTACATTAGTGAAAACAGTTGAATTGAAAAATGTAGAAGCAGGATCTCAAACGGTTAATTTAGATATTGATCGCTTGATGAACGGAACATACATCGTTAAATTTAATGCTGGACTTCAGCAAGAAACGACGAAATTTATCAAATTATAATTTCATCATATTGTAGGGAAAAGGGTTGCTTCGGCAGCCCTTTTTTTATGTCCTTTTTTGTCTTTTTTTAAAAGGGTTCTCAAACAAAAGCTTAACTTTGTGTAAAATTTTATAGAAATGAATGCTTTTGATGTCGTAATTATTGGATCTGGTCCTGGAGGGTATGTGGCTGCAATTCGTTGTGCTCAGTTAGGAATGAAAACTGCTTTGATTGAGAAGTACTCAACCTTGGGTGGAACGTGCTTGAATGTGGGTTGTATTCCTTCGAAAGCATTGTTGGATTCATCCGAACATTTCCATAACGCGAAACACAATTTCGAAGCACATGGAATCCAAGTGACTGATTTGAAAGCGGACATCAAACAAATGGTTGCTCGCAAAGCAGAAGTAGTGAGCCAAACATGTAATGGTATCAAATTTCTGATGGATAAAAACAAAATTACTGTTTTCCACGGGAAAGGTTCTTTTGTTTCCAATACACAAGTGGCGGTGACAGATGATGCAGGAAACCAAGAAATCATTTCTGCTAAAAATGTGATTATTGCAACGGGATCAAAACCGAATTTCTTCCCAGGAATGGAGCCTGATAAGACTCGAATTATTACTTCAACCGAAGCATTGAAAATGGATGAAATCCCTGGGAAAATACTCGTGATCGGTGGTGGAGTTATTGGTTTAGAGTTAGGTTCTGTTTATGCTCGTTTGGGAACTCAAGTGGAAGTAATTGAGTTTGCAGATTCGATTATTCCAACGATGGACCGAACACTTGGAAAAGAATTGACGAAAGTATTGAAAAAAGAAGGCTTTAAATTTCACATGGAACACCGTGTACAAGGTGTTGTTAATACCGGAAACGGTGTGAAATTAACTGCACTTAATAAGAAAAATGAGGAAGTAACTTTCGAAGCTGACTATTGTTTGGTAGCTGTTGGTCGAAAAGCATTTACAGATGGATTGAACATCGAAAATGCAGGATTGACTGTGAATCAACGAGGTCAAATCGAAGTAAACGACCATTTGCAAACAGCTGTTCCGAATATCTTTGCAATTGGTGATGTGGTTCGTGGAGCGATGTTGGCACACAAAGCCGAAGAAGAAGGTGTTTTTGTCGCAGAATATTTAGCAGGACAAAAACCACACATCAATTACGATTTAATTCCAGGAGTAGTATACACTTGGCCAGAAGTAGCTGCGGTAGGTAAAACAGAAGAAGAATTGAAAGCTGCTGGAAAAGCCTATAAAGTAGGTTCGTTCCCAATCAAAGCTTTAGGTCGTGCTCGTGCGAGTATGGATATCCAAGGTTTAGTGAAAATTTTGGCTGACAAAGAAACGGATGAAGTTCTTGGTGTACACATGATTGCTCCACGTGCAGCGGATTTGATTATGGAAGCGGTTGTTGCAATGGAATTCAGAGCATCAGCAGAAGATATCGCTCGCATTTGTCATCCACATCCAACGTATTCAGAAGCGGTGAAAGAAGCTGCTTTGGACGCAACAGAAGGACGCGCTTTGCATGTATAAAGATTCAAAATGAAAATAGATTGAAAAGCTCTGATGAAAATCAGGGCTTTTTTTTGTGGGTGAACTAGTTTATTGATTTAGTATTTTATAATAATTGGTATACTTAATCTTTGAATTAAAACTTTTGAAACAAAATATCTTGACTTTTGAAATGAATTTGACAATACGATCTCGTTTGGATTTGCCATTGCCCATCATCTGTTTGAAAGTTCCAAAAGCATCCGTCTTCAGAGAGGTCAAAACCCCATTTTCCAGTTTTCGTAAATTTGTTATTGTTTTCAACAAGTTTCCAGGTTTTATCTGAATAAACATGTAATTTAGTTTTCGAATCGTTGCTTTTAAATTGACCCAAAATCAACTGCTCTTTTGCTTTGTAAATTCGATAGTAGCCAATCGAATTGTACGAAAGGAATGAAATAATGAGAATTCCTATTCCGAGTTTAATTTTCGATTGAATGGATTTATTTTCTTTTTTCCATGATCGACATCCACCGATAATTAGCTGGGAGCCAATAATTCCGAGCAATCCGCCAAAAAGTACAAGAATAGACTGAATGAATGGAAGCATTTCCGGATGAATTAGTTGCAGATTCATCTATTTTTTCAGTTAAAAGTTTTATTCTCAATGATAATCCCTGATTCTTGTTGGAGTAATCCTGTCATAAAATAGTTCTCCTTTTTCATTAAATTGGATGTATTTGCTTTCGTTAGTTTCTCGGATTTTTGAATAAAGCGAAAAATAAAAGCTTCATCTTCTTTCTTCATTCCAGTTTCTTGGATTGCATATTTTACGTTTTGATATTCACTTATACTTGCAACGTATGTCAAACCATCGTATATCGAATTAGGATTTTTAGGGGATTGTTTTACATTTGTGTATTCAGTTACAATCGATTCGAACTTTTGACGGTCCTTGTCAGTCAAAATGGAAAAACAACTGTACTCGTTTTGATTTGGAGTGACGGAATTCCGATTGTAAATTTCTAGAGTATCAGCTGTTAAAAGTAGAGAAAAATGACAAATATGTTGAAAATGTGTATTGCTATCTTTGGTATTCAAATGATTGTTTGGATAAAATCCACCTAAGACGTAATGTTTATAGTTTACTTGTTCATTCTTTTTTTTGCTCCCATATGAAGTAAAAACAATGAGAATCAAACAAATAATGCCTATTCGATCTATACATGTTGTACAAGTATGGCTGTAATTTTCAAACACTTGATTACATTTCGTTTTTAGTTTCATTTTGTCGTTCTTCCAAAATTTCCAACAATGCTTGTTTTGCTTCTGGTACTAAGTCGTTTTTTAGGCGACGATTAATTTCTTCATCAGATAAGTTGCGGAATTTGATCTTGAAGTTCTCTCGGATTTTATCCTTATTTTGTTGTTTTTCTTGATCTGATTTACCGAAGAAGCGAATCCAAAATACATGAAGTGTTGTTGATCGTTTACGAATTAAAATGATCAGTAAGATCAAAGAATAAAGCTGGATGCCAGGAGAAATGAATGATGAAATGCCAAAACGAAAGATAATATTGATAAAATAAACAAAAGAGAAAACATTAAATACGCCTAGCAATAATAAAATTAAGACAAATGGAAAAAGATCTATCTGACGAGTCATTGCAATAATTGTTACGATTATTAATGCAACTAAACCAAAATAGTCTGATAAAAATAAATTGTATTGACTTAGAATGGCAAGTGGATAGGTGATTAAAATACTGATCCATAAAACAAGAAGAGTTCTGTTTTCTGTTTTACTGAATGATTGTAGGATATTTTTCATTTTAAAAAAGGCTAATTTACGATTCTTTATTGAATTTCAAGTTTACATAGCAAGAGGCTTTATCACTCTCCCAAATTTACGACACGTTTTGCACTTCTTTTAATTCCATCGATAATAACTACGGAACAAGGTTCGGTAAGTTCTACCTTTTTTCGGACAAATTCTCCTTTATTATTGTATATATAACTACTTACTTCACATTGAGTTCCGTCTTCGTTGCAGTAAGTTTCTTGCTGAATTTTTCCACTTGGTTGGAGGTAAGACACACTGTAAAAACGCCCATCGGGTAATTGTAATTCATAATGTGTTTTTTGTTTTAGTTCGTTGTATTTCAGTGTATACAAATAACTTGGACACCAGTTTGTAAATTTACGGTATTCACGCAAATCACCGTCGTCAAACCGAGAAATGTATTCGTTGTAAAGTTCTGGAAATTGGTTGTAAAAGTACTCTCTTGTAGACGAGGAACTACTATCAGGTGGAAGGGATGTGATGTGAACACAATTTTTGTCAGTAGTAATTTGATCCATGTATTTGGCGAAATAATAGAACATATCTCCATTCGTTTTGATGAAGTATTTCTGGCGTTCGATCGAGACAACGGTGTCTGCACTTCGTTTGATTTTTAAGGTGCAAAAGGTACTCAAATCCCCATTTCCAGGTATAGAAAGTTTGCCATTGTTGGGTTGTAAGGTTTCTGTGTCGTGGTAATAATTGTAAATGCTATCACCCAATGCTATTCCGTTGGGCGTATACGCGATGTTTACCAGGTAAACACCAGCAAAAAGAGGAACTCCCAAGCTATGATGTGAAGCTGTGTTTGTGAGGTAGCGGTCTTCGCTATCCGTATCATTGAGGTAAATCGGAATTTCGATTTGTTCGAGTGGTTGAAGGTATTTTATCTGAACCGTTCCTGTATCTCGAACAAGCATGTTCAACATGGGGTCTTCCGTGTAGCGAAGCAACAAAGTGTTTTTGGCTTTGTCATACACATTTAGACGAAGTAATTTTTGTCCTGTATTTTGAGTGTGAGGAATCAAAACAGGGTAAGAAATAGTGCGGCTTGTATTCGTAATTGTGATGTAAAAAGTGATTTTCTCGCCCTCGTAATAACTTTCCTTGTCGGTACGCAACGAAAAGGTGATGGGATTATATTGCTGGTCGGCGAAAACAATTTCACTGATGAGAATGAACCCAATGAGGAGGATGAAATGTTTCATTGAAAATTCGTTTTTTCACACAAGGTAGGAACGTTTTTCGAAAGTACAATCACTTTTTTGAACGAGTAACTACTTTTTCTCCATTTTCGATTTTCCACGTTTTTCTTTTTACTTCAAACGAAAAAGCCCCGCTACAATTATATTTTACCACTTCTTTATACGTAATTTGTTTGTTCAGCGAATCCATGTGGGTGGTGATTTCTTTTCTGAAACAGGTTCTTCCGTTGCTTTTTATTTTCGTCTCTTTGGTTATGATTGTGTTGTTCTCCGAAGTCCTTTCGAGTTGAACGGGATGATCCATCAGATTACACGACTGAATTATAAGTGTTATGAAAAGGAAAAAGAGAATTGATTTTTTCATTTTTTTGGAAATGAGATAAATTTTAATCAAATTTTGCTTTGTAATATAGATTGACAAATTCTCCATCTACGTCTGTTTCCCTGAAAATAAATCCAATTAAATCAATTGATTATAATCTTGCCGCCCTATGATTGTAATAATTTCTACAACACTTTCATTAATCCTGAAGAAAATGCTATCAACACCACAAATACAACGTCTATAACCAGGTTTTATATAATTTACTAATTCGAATGCGAGTGGATTTTTTGCTAATAGCTCAAAGTGATCAAAGAATGATTCAAAATACTTATCAGCTTGTTTAATCCCAAATTGTTTTACGCGATATTGATGAATCCGTATCAAGTCTTCTTTGGCAACATGACTCAATTTGTATTCAGTCATTCAACAATTTTTTAGATTGCTCTAGTATTTCTGCTTTAGAATCACTAGTGAAACCAGATTTTTCAGCTCGATCCAACTTTAAGCGAATAAAGTTAATTTGTTGTTGTTGATTTCTTGCTTGACGAATTAAATCATTAATCAATTCACTTTTACTTGAATACTCCTTGTTTTCAACTTGACTTTTAAGCCATTCATCATTTGGCTCTGTAAAGGAAATACTTTGTCTTTTCATTGTAATTGCTTTATGATGTAAATATACACCAATTACGCACCAATTTCAAATTTTTTTTGGTTGTCTTTATGACTCTTTTGTTTTTTCATGAACTACAAATCCAACCCATTTCCATTGATTTTCGTGGAAAGCGCAACAAAGCAGTGTGAGAGTTGTTCTAAGTTTGTATTTTTGCAAGCATGAAGAAAATCGGAGTACTTTTGATTCAGTTGGGAACACCGGATAGTCCCAAAACAAGTGATGTGCGTCGCTATTTGAGCGAATTTTTGAACGACCCTCGGGTGATTGACATTCCGTGGTTGCCACGCACCTTGTTGGTGAATGGAATCATTGTTCCCTTTCGTGCTCCGAAATCGGCCAAAATTTACAAAGAATTGTGGGAACATGGAAAGGGTGTTTCTCCTTTGATTACACACACAAATTCCGTTCAGCAATTGTTACAAGCACGTTTTGCAGGTGATGAAGTGACGGTTGAAGTAGCGATGCGCTACCAAAATCCAAGCATGGATGTGGTGCTAGATCGTATGCACAAAGCAAACTACGACCAGATAATTTTGTTGCCGCTCTTTCCTCAATACGCGAGTGCGTCCACGGGTTCAGCAATCGAAAAAGCAATGAAAATAATCCGTAAATGGTGGGTGATTCCGGATGTTTCGGTTATTTCTCAGTTTTACGATCATGCGGGTTACATCGATGCGGTGGTAGATCGTGCTAAAGCATTTAATTTGAGTGAGTACGATCATGTCTTGTTTTCATACCACGGTTTGCCGGAACGCCAAGTGGATAAAGTGTATAACGATGGTTTGTGTAAAGATCACGCTTGTGAGACCGAAATCACCGATGATAATCGTTTCTGCTACAAAGCGACTTCTTTTGCAACGACTCGTTTGATTGCCGAAAAGTTGGGTTTGAAAGAAGAAGATTACACGGTTTGTTTCCAGTCGCGCTTGGACAAAAAATGGTTGGAACCTTTTTCAGATAAAATTGTCGAAGAGTGGGGTAAAAAAGGCGCTAAAAAATTATTGGTCTTCAGTCCGGCTTTCGTAGCGGATTGCTTGGAAACCATTATTGAAATTGGCGAAGAATACCAAGAAATTTTCGAAGAGCACGGCGGAGAAAAAGTGCAGTTGGTTCCAAGTTCGAATGATCATCCGAGGTTTATTGATTGTTTGGAGGATTTGGTTCGCAGTAAAATGGGTTAAATTTTCCCTTTTTTTTCAAAATCGGGATATTCCGATATGGGAAATTTAATTTTTACCTAAAGCATTGATTTACAAATGTTTAAAATATTTATTTCAATCAAAATATTCCCAGTTGAGGCGCGATTAATCGCGCCTCAACTGGTTTATTTCAACTGGATATAATAAACGAATCAATTCCCTCAATCTCAAGACAACAACTGCCCGATATAATTCAATAATTTTTCTTTTCCAAAGCTGGATTCGCTGGACGTGGTAAAAACGGGAGGAAGTTCTTCCCAATATTTGAGCATTTCTTTGCGATAAGCAGCGAGGTTTTTCTGCAATGCAGAGGAAGATAATTTGTCAATTTTAGTGAAGACCATTGAAAAAGGAATTCCCTTTTCGCCGCACCAGTTCATGAATTCAAGATCAATTTTTTGTGGTTCAAGGCGAGAATCTAATAAAACAAATGTATTAACTAAGGTTGGGCGATCCAACAAATAATCCGAAATAAACTGCTCGAAGGTGGCACGTTTCGATTTAGAAACTTTTGCAAAACCATATCCAGGTAAATCCACCAAATACCACTCGTTGTTGATGTCGAAATGGTTGATCAACTGTGTTTTCCCAGGAGTGGAAGAAGTTTTTGCCAGTTTTTTTTGACCTGTTAACATGTTGATTAACGACGATTTCCCTACGTTGGAACGACCAATAAAAGCAAATTCAGGTTTGCCGTCCTGCGGACACAGTTTGTGGTCGGTGTTACTAATAACGAAAGAAGCGGACTTAATCAACATAATCTTAAAATTTAGTGCAAAGGTAGGTAAAATCAATCATTCTAAAGAGATGATGGCTCAGCCTTGCGAAACGGTTGGAAATACCTAACTCCATTTTCTATGTTTTTATATCTTAAATGTGGGGTCAATTTATCCACATTGATTTTTTTCTACCACTTTTTACCACTCTTCTATATTTTTACTAAAATTCAATAAAATCAATACTTTTTGATGTTCAATTGTAACCTTGTTCGGCTAGATTCCGTAAGAAGTTATCAACATTGTGTAAATTGGTGGTAAAAAGTGGAGATATTTCCCTTAATTTTACCCATTATTACCGTTATGTCAGGTTTAGTAGGAGAATATGAAGTAAAGTTGGACGCCAAAGGGCGTTTCTTGTTTCCGTCAGGTTTACGGAAGCAACTTGCTCCTGCTGCCCAAGAAAATTTCATGCTGAATAAAGGTTTTGAAGAGTGTTTGACATTGTACCCGATGAATGAGTGGGAGAAGTTGAGCGAAAAACTATCAAAACTGAATTTGTTCAAACCAAAGAATCGGATGTTCTATCGTTTGTTCCACCAAGGAGCAAAAGCGGTTGCGCTTGACGCAGCAGGACGAATTTTGATTCCAGTGACGCACATGGAGCGTGTTGGCTTGGATAAAGACGCGATGCTCATTGCATACAACGATCGCATTGAAATTTGGGACAAGGCTAAATACTTCGAATTGATCGAAGGTAATATGGCTGATTTTGCTGACTTAGCGGACGAAGTAATGGGTGATTTGGGAGATGACGAATAACGAATACACATACCACGTTCCGGTAATGTTACAACCTTGTTTGGATGGATTGAATATCCGTCCTGATGGTGTTTATATCGATGTTACTTTCGGTGGAGGCGGGCATTCCCGTGAAATTTTCAAGCAGTTGAATGAAAATGGATTGCTGATTTCAGTAGATCAAGATCCGGATGCGGCGAAAAATGCGTGGGAAGCTCCCAATTTTCAGTTCTTAGCATCCAATTTCGCTTTCTTAAAAAATCATTTGCGTTTAATTCGTCACAACGGAAAACCCGTTTTGGGTCAAGTTGATGGTATTTTGGCTGATTTAGGCGTTTCTTCTCACCAATTTGACGCTGGAAACCGAGGTTTTTCGATTCGTTCCAACGATGATTTGGATATGCGTATGAATCAATCGGGTGATTTTACCGCGGCAAAATTGGTCAATACCTATGAAGAACATGAATTGATTCGCATTTTGCGTTTGTATGGTGAAGTGCAAAGCCCCGGAAGAGTAGCGGGAACCATCGTTCGTGAGCGTGAAAGAGGTGCGATTCAAACCACAGGTGACTTGATCGCTTGTTTGACTCCTATTGCACCGAAATTCAAAGAACATAAATTTTTTGCGCAAGTTTTTCAAGCACTTCGAATAGAGGTAAATCAAGAAATGGATGTCTTGGAAAAACTCTTGTTGCAAACCCCCGAAATTTTGAAACCAGGTGGCCGATTGGTGGTGATGTCTTACCATTCTTTGGAAGATCGTTTGGTGAAAAATTTCATGAAACGAGGAAATTTAGATGGTTCAATCGAAAAGGATTTTTTCGGAAATGTATTGAAGCCATTTACGGAAATCACACGCAAACCGATTAGTCCATCCGACGAAGAGATTGAGCAAAATTCACGCGCACGAAGTGCTAAATTGAGAATTGCAGAAAAAGACCATGAATAATGAGTATGTAGATAAGGAAACGGTTGCTGCTCAGGAAAAGCAAAAGGAAAAAAAAGCAACGAAAAAGCCGGCTAAAAAGTCGACTAAAGCGAATCCTTTTGTCCAAATATTAAATGGAGATTTTTTAGCAAAAGAATTTGTAATCAATAATTTATCCTTTGTTTTTTATGTGGTTTTCTTGTTGATTTTATTAGTCGCTAAAGGATATTACGGAAAACAATTGATGAAAGATATCGACACTTCTCAAAAAGAACTGGATGCTGCAACAGCTGAATTTGTCGAGTCAAAAGCAAGATTAGAAGAAGAAACACGCCGAATAGAATTAGTCAATCAATTGAGCCCGAAAGGCTTGAAAGAAACGACCAATCCGGTGAAAGTAATACGAGTAAAAAAGGAAGAAAAGTGAGTGAAAAGAAGGACATATTGTGGAGAGCCTACTTGCTGTATTTCGGTTTTGTAGCGATTGTTCTCGTGGTTTTCTTTAAAATGGTTTCGATTCAATCGGAAGGGGTTTCGAATGTGTATGAAACTCCCATCAAAAAAATTCCAACGCGTATTGTAAAGCGTTTTCCTCGTCGAGGTGAAATTTTGGATGCAAACCGCACGCCATTAGTAACGTCGGTTTCGTTCTTTGATATTCACATGGATTGCACGGTTCCTTCGGATGAATTGTTTTCCAAAAATGTGACTGATTTAAGCGTTAAGTTGGCACAATTATTCCCCGAAATGTCCGCTCGTGAATACGAAGTTTACATGCGAAAAGGGCGTGAGCGTGGAAGCCGCTATTTGTTGATCAAACGCAAAGCAACCAACGAAGAAAGACGCAAATTACGTGAATTCCCGATTTTCAACAAAGGCCGTTTCAAAGGCGGATTGATTGATACTGAAGAAACAGTGATCCGCAAACGTCCTCACGGAGAGTTATTGAAACGAACTTTGGGGTATTACCAAAATGAAGGAGGAAAAGAACTTCGTGTCGGAATTGACGGTGCTTATCATGAATATTTGGTGGGAGAACCAGGAGAAGAAATCGAACAAAAAATATCTACTGGTTGGAAAAAAACGGGTCAAATTGTGAAGGATGCCGTGGAAGGTGCTGACGTGGTTACTTCGATTGATACTGAAATTCAAGAAGTAGCTCACTCCGAATTGTATCGCCAATTGAAAATGCAAAATGCCATCAGTGGATCGGTGATTGTGATGGATGTGAAAACAGGATTTGTTAAGGCGGTTGTCAATCTTTCGCGTGCAAACGATGGCGATTACCACGAATTGTACAACCACGCAATCGGAACCAAAGAAGTGCCAGGATCAACGTTCAAATTGGCGTCTTTGATGGCTGCATTGGAAGATAAGAAAATTGAAATTATGGATACGGTTTCAGCTGGTCCAAAATACAATTTCTTTGGTAAAACATTGAATGAAGCGCATAATTATAACTACGGTCGCATCACGATTAAGCAAGCTTTTGAAAAGTCTTCGAATGTGATTTCTAAAATCATTTTCAATGCGTATCGAAACGAACCTCAGGCTTTTGTTAGTCGACTAAAATCATACGGATTGGATCAGCCTTTGGGATTGGATTTGGCGGGTGAACCAAAACCAACGATGTATGCTCCCAAACATCCAAATTGGTGGGGTGGATCTTTGGCTTGGATGTCGATTGGCTACGAAGTTCAATTGACTCCTCTTCAAACGCTGACTTTCTACAATGCAGTTGCCAACAATGGTCGTATGGTAAAACCTCAATTTGTGAAAGAAATTCGCCGCGGAGTAGAAGTGGTAAAATCGTTTCAACCTGTTGTGATGAAAGAACAGTTGTGTTCACAATCAACCTTGAAAACGTTGCAAGATTGTTTGGCGGGTGTGATGAAAAACGGAACGGGAAGAAACTTAAAATCATCCTATTTTGAAGTGGCTGGAAAAACAGGAACAGCAGAAATTTTGAATGATGATATGCGCTACGGAGCAAAAGGAGAAAAACGGTATTTGGCTTCTTTCGTAGGCTATTTTCCAGTGGACAAACCGATGTATTCTTGCATTGTTTCGGTGACTGCTTCAGGGGAAAATATTTACGGTGCAACGGTTTCAGGAACGGTGTTTTCAGCAATTGCTAACAAAGTATATGCAGGGGCTTTGAGATACCACCAAGCCATCAACGAGAAAAACAAGCGTGTTAGTCAGGCTCCTATTTCGAAAGATGGAAATTACCATGATTTGACAAAAATCTTGAAAGCCTTGAAAATTCCGTACGAACGCTTTTCGGAAGAGGAATGGGTTTCAACAAAAGCAACGGGAGATAAAATCGAATTTCATCAACGATTCATTGGCAAAAAGACGGTTCCA
>CAYRMV010000079.1:0-15976 GCA_964425255.1 uncultured Flavobacteriales bacterium | reverse complement strand
GGGTAAACATAGGGTAAACATTTTTATTTTCATCCACTTAAAAAGGATCGTTTTTATACAGCTCTAAGATGACTTTCAAGAGAAATAAAAATTTATTTCCCCAAAATACACTATCACATCAAAACTATTGACAGTAATCATTTTTTAATTTTTTACAATCACATCATAATTCGATCGATATAGTATTAGCCAAACTCTGGATTAAGTCCAAATTTCGGATCAAGACCAAAAATCCAGTAGTCTCTTCTCATTGGACAATCAAAAACCACTTTTACTAATCTGTTATAATACAATCAACTACCCCTCCCAGCATCAAAACACCCAAATCCTTAAATTTTCTCATGTATTTTATTTAACAAATGGAAATATTTGTTTACTTTGTCGTGTAACCATTAGATTCATTATCATGCCCACTGTACTGTCACTCATTTCATTACGAAACAACCATAGCTATAAAGCTTTAGAAGCCTCCTTGAGCATCTTTCAGACAAGATATTTTGTGGTCAAAGCATATACCTCTAACAAGAACACCTATGCACATTAGTAAAATTCACATTCAAAATTTTAAGGGATTCAAAGGGTCTTTCAAGCTTGAACTAAACAACAGTATAAATATATTGGTTGGAGACAATGAAGCTGGTAAATCAACTGTTATAGAAGCAATTCATTTAGCTCTCACTGGATTACTAAATGGCAGATACTTGAAAAATGAGTTAACCGAGTATATCTTTAATAATGAAGTTGTTTCAGAGTACATCGAAAGTTTGAAAAACGGTAACACTCCTGTGTCCCCACCTCATGCACTAATTGAAATATTTATGGGAGGTGATGATTTAGCCGAGTTCGAAGGAGATGGAAACTCGGAGAAAATCAACGCAAGTGGTGTGTTTGTTAAGATTGCCTTTGATGAGCGATATCAGAAAGAATATGAACTACTGATCAAATCTGGAGATATCAAAACACTCCCGATTGAATACTACAATATGATTTGGGCTACATTTGCTCGTGACGAGAATATTACTCCAAGGATAATCCCTCTAAAATCTGCTCTGATAGATTCATCTAGTAATCGTCAGCAAAACGGTTCAGATGTATACATTTCTCGAATCATCAAAGAATTTTTGGATCATGAAGAAATCATCGAAGTTTCTCAAGCACATCGGAAAATGAAAGAATCATTTATGGGGGAAGAATCGATAAAAAAGATCAATAAGAAGATCAAAGATGCTGCTAAAATCTCCGATAAGAAAATCGAATTATCAATTGAATTGTCTTCAAAAAATGCCTGGGAAAGTAGCTTAATGACCTACTTGGAAGATATTCCCTTTCATTACATTGGAAAAGGCGAACAATGTATGATAAAAACCAAAATGGCGCTCGGTCATAAAAAAGCTAAACAAGCAAGTATCATCTTGCTTGAAGAACCAGAAAATCATCTTTCTCATTCAAAATTAAATCATTTAATCAGAGACATCCGAATAGGGAATGACGGAAAGCAGATTTTAATCTCTACTCACAGCAGCTTCGTAGCAAACAAACTTGGATTAGAACATTTAATTCTACTCAATGATAGAAAAACTATAAGGTTAAAAGATCTAAAGGATGATACGAAACTTTTCTTCGAAAAATTGGCTGGTTACGATACCCTGCGACTTATTTTATGCAAAAAGGCAATTTTGGTAGAAGGTGATTCTGATGAATTAGTCGTTCAAAAAGCATTCATGGATGCCAATGAAGGAAAACTACCAATCGAGATGGGAATTGAAGTAATTTCAGTTGGAACATCATTTTTGAGATTTTTAGAAATTGCAGAAAAGATCAACAAACCAGTAACAGTTGTTACAGATAATGATGGAAATGTGGAAGCCCTTAAAAAGAAGTATAAAGATTATTTGGGTGAGAATATCAAACCTAACATCAGTATCCATTTTGATGCAACAATAGATACAGGAACGTTAAAAATTGGCAGTAAGGATTTTAATTATAATACTCTTGAGCCTAAAATACTGAAAGCAAATAATCTTACTAGCCTAAACAAACTATTTGATACTTCATATACAACTGACGACGACATGCACAAGTATATGAAATCCAATAAAACGGATTGTGCTATAAAAATCTTTGATTCAACTGATCCCATTGTACTCCCGGACTACATACTTAACTCAATTTCTTGAGATGGCAAATAAACTTGTAATCGCAGCAGCCGGTTCCGGAAAAACAACCTTATTGGTAAATGATGCTTTACAGCAAACAGGGAAAGTATTGATTACTACTTACACCCAAGCCAATGAAGCAGAAATCAGGAAGAAAATTATTCAAAAACATGGCTGTATTCCTGAGCATATAATTGTTCAGACCTGGTTTTCTTTTCTCCTACAGCATGGAGTACGTCCGTTTCAGGGAAAACTAACTGATCGTAAAGTGAAAGGTTTGATTTTGGTAAATGGAATATCTGGGATTAAATATTACTACAAAGGGAAACCTGTTTATTACAATGAGAAGACAGAATTTGATGGGCATTATTTTACGAAGGATCAAAAAATATATTCAGATAAATTATCAAAGTTTGTGTTAAAGTCTCAGGCAATATCCGAAGGAGCCGTCATCAATCGCCTATCAAGAATTTACACTAAAATTTACATAGACGAAGTACAGGATTTAGCCGGATATGATTTGGAGATTCTCAAATTGCTTTTTGCTTCCAAAATAGACATAACGTTAGTCGGTGATCCAAGACAAGGTACATATGTAACTAACAATTCTACTAAAAATAAGAAGTTTCAAAAATCTAAAATCATTTATTTCTTTGAAGAAAGATTTAATGATATCGAAATTGACAATACCTCTCTAGTCATTAATTACAGATGCTCTTCAGCGATTTGTGTTTTATCTAACAAGCTATTCCCAGATTTTGCTATTACTACTTCAGGAAATCATTCAACTTCAGATCACGATGGAGTGTTTTTTATAAAAACACAAGATATCGACGCATACCTGGCTAAATACAATCCAATTCAGCTTAGAGATAAAAAGAATGTTGTCATAAACGAAGCCTATAGCTCAATTAATTTTGGCGAATCCAAAGGACTTTCTTTCGATCGCACACTCATTTATCCAACAAAACCGATGTTGGATTGGTTGTTAAATAATAACTCTGAACTTAAGCCAACCAGCAGATCAAAGTTTTATGTCGCGCTTACAAGAGCCCGTCAAAGCGTTGGAATAATTTACGATCACAAGGACTCCGCCGAGATTGAAGGAATACTTCATTACACACTATCAAACTAATCGCAAATAAATATGTTCAAAGCAAGAATACAACACACTGATGAAATCATTGAAGCAGAAGATTTAAAAGTAATAGAAAATGTCCGAAGTCTTGAATTTGCTTGCGTTGACAAGAATTGTAATATCCCTTTGATTGCGAGTTCTTTCCAAGAGAACAATAAGAAACGCCCTTTTTTCAAAAAGTACCCAAATCAGGAACACACACCGAAATGCTCATACAGCAAGTACCTTCAATTTCTGGAAATTGGCAAAACCAGACGTCTAACTGAATTGGAATTCGAAAAGCTGGAATATCCTTCACAGCTTATAATGACTCAACCTAAACCAAAAGAGAACGATACAACGACTTCTGATATTTTACCCGAATCCGAATCTACTTCTACAAAAAGAGTCTCGAATGGTGAGTTTACAGATGCTGCTCATTCAAATAGAAAGGTTTCCGCCATAAGTCAAATAGTAGATTTTTACCTTTCCTGTCCATACAACCGCGATGTAGACCTTGATCTTTTGGGATCAAAAGCAGCCTATATGTACCAATTCAAACGTATTTACGGTCCTAATACAGATCATTATATTGATAACAAAATATTCTATGGAATTATTGACCTGAAAGATATCGATTCATTAAGCAGCACAGAGGATTCTGTGATTATAAAACTGCATGAATGCGAAGGATGGGAAAATAACTCTGGACTTGTTTTTCCAAGAAGAAGACGTGTGAATCCATACTTCGTAAAAGTCAATAAGAAAGATATTACGAAGTATAAAATGAGCCGTATTTTGAAAGAACGTGAAACAATATCCAACCAGTCTAAGAATGATTTCTTCAAAAATCTGAAGAAAGATGGCGTCGAAGCATTTATCTTCTTTCTAGGAAAGAAACCATCGGCAGAAACCCCATACGTTTTCGAAGCAGTAAATGGTTTTGTATCATTCCGCTATACAAAAGTCTTTCATCCGGATCGCGAATAACAATGAATCTAAAATAAAACTCATCAAGAAAACATAATTGACAATGAATTACTATAACCACGAGCAAGCTAAGGTATTAACCCAACTTTTAAAGAATAATCCTGAAAAATCTTCTGAACGTTATGTCGATAAAGAAGTATTCGAATCAGATTTATTATGGGAATCATCTCGCTTTTGGGCAAATGTAATTTACAAGTCACAGCCCATAACTAAGATAATTACACCATTAAATTTAAAAACCATTGTATCTCAATTTGAGGGCGAGAACAATGTAAGAGTAGATGTAGAGAAATTAGTCAACAAATTTTGGATTCGTGAAATTCTTGGGCAAATTGAAGTTCCTGGAGCAGTTTCTTCCGCATGTAACCATACATATAAAAAACTCAAGAATCGGAAAGATGAATTAATTTTTATGGTGGATATTAGTCATCAAATTGAACAAGCAAACGGAAAGATAGATAGAGCCAACTTTCAAACCATAATTTCCGAGTACAATAAAAATCACGGCACTACGATTGACATTGATTCGATAATAGATAGTAAAACTGGGTGGGGAAGTGAAAAGGGCGATGTGATTGAGTTATCCAACATTGAATATTATTTCAAACCATTCTTAGATCATTGGGATGATTTTGGATTTATCGAGTATCTAATAGAACAAAATCAGCCAAGCTACAGAGGCCTAATGATTAATGCCTTGGATTTTGAAAGCTTGCATGAATCACATACTTCCTTCTATACATCAACACCATCAATCGAAGTATTGAAAGAGCAACATGTCATTACCGAAAGTGAAAAATACTATGTTCTTAATTTTTCTGATTCTGATATAAAATATTGGTCTGGACTGGATGACAAAATATCTGGATTCTATTGGGAACTGTTAATAAAAGATAACTCTTTTAGTTCTGATTCGGAACGAGTTGTTTTCTTCGTTTCTCAAACCAGTTATTATGAGAACTATCCAAATCCATTGTTATTCGTGTTAGAGAATTCAAAGAAAAGATTTTTAGATGCTGCATTCCAATTGGTGTCTGCTGAAAATGATTTGAATTATGTGCAAAATGAATTTCATAGAGTATGCATCGATTCTGCATATTCCAGGGATTATGATTTTTTTCATCTAGACAAAAACTCATCATACAAGGATTGCTCATTAAATATCGATGATGCCTTTGAATTATACGATAGTTTCCAAAGATGGGAAGAAATGGCGACAATGACATATCTTCATGATCAAAGATCTCGTCAAAATCTGGAGAGTTTAATTCGGCTTATTGTTAAACACGACTATGAGATTGAACATATTGAAACTGATGATGAGTATAATCCAAAAATAGTACGCTATAAGAGAATAATTTCGTTATTAGAGTCTTACCGGGAAAAACCAATTTTATTATTTTATATTTCAGCTTACATTCTTCGTTACAGAAGAGAAATTCTTCCATTGCTATTGTTCAACGATGAATTCACTACACTTTCATTTCAACTAATCGACGAACTTAAATTTCAGGAGGATCAACAAATACTTCTATCAAGGAAAGTGTGGTCAGAAAGTATCAATTTGGCTCTTTTTACAATTAGATCCGACCGAGATAAGAAAAATTTACCTGCCAAAATGATCTATCAAATTTTTCGTCAATTGAATAGTGAAAAATACTCTATTCCTTTCAATCGAAACCCTCGCATTGAGGATCTGATTAATAATGAGAAAAAACTGAAAGAAAAACTGGTTCTCTCTATTATTGAAGATGCTCATATAGTAAATCATAAAATAAAAGGTTCCAACTACGAATACTTAGTTCCATCAATATTCAATGAATTGTTTGATTTTTTTGCTAAGCACAATGAAAAATCATTTTATGATAATGGGACTGTTCAGTTTCCTATGCTCCAAATGGATGGTTTGGTTTGGTTAATGAAATGCCTTACTTATTGGAAGTATAAAGAACAATTCAATAAACTAAAGCCAGAAATTCTACTATTAACACAGAATTTTTTCAATCTCTACATGTCAAAATTGGAGATGACCGAAACTAAAAAATGGGATTTCATGAATAGTGTGGAAAAGCAAGCAATTCCAAATTGGAGTGAGCGAGTTGAACGACTACAATATATTGAATGGATTTATCCGGTTTACTTTTTTTCAAAACACCAAAAGCTTAATAGCTTTCTTGAACCCAGATTGAGCTTCGAAACAGCCGATAATAAATATAATGAAATGAATCGGTTTACAAGTGATAAGCTTCGGACTCATATTGGTGTGTTGATTCAGGTATTACAAAAATTGATTTCTTCTGGTGTTCCCCATGGATTTGACAAAAAAGAACTTAATGAAATTAAAACAAGAGTTGAAAAACAAATCATCGATTATCTAAAATCTCATACAAAAGACATTCCCAAAGAAGGTAAAATTGACCTTCTTGAATACCAAAGAGAGGTTGGGTTCCAAAATTCAGGTAAAGAAGCATTGCTTCCTCAAATTGCAAGATCGATTAATTGGTTCTCCGATAAAGAGGGAATTATTGATGCGATTATTGATAGTAACGATGTAATTAAGATATTGACTGTTGCAGAATTTATTACATCTCATGGAATTAAAGAGATTTTGATTGAGAAGATAAAGAAAACAGATCTTAAAACTTTTTTAGAAGACTCACATTGGATCCCTGAAATTCATACTGTTTTATTGAAATTGACTATGTATCCTCAATTAATGGATCAAATTATTCAGATTGTTGACTATTGGGAGGAAAAAATCGTCAAGAGAGAAAAACGATATCACGACCAGTTATATAAAACCAAACTTTTGATTGCATATTACCATAAAGATGAAACAGAGTTGAATAACGTTAACGCACCTGAAAAGAAAAATTATATCGAAGCGAACGCATTAAGCTATTTCGACTACAAAGAGTTTTATCGAGCCCTAATTCACCTGAAAGATAAGCCGGAAAGTGCATATAGAATTTTTAATCGATTGGTTAATGATTTTCCGAATTTTCCTGTCTTTGCCATAAATCGTATGGCTGCTAAAATGAAAATTGCAGATCAAGCAAATGACACAATCATCTATGGTGAGATAATAGAAGAATGGGACGTTTATGAAAAAGGACAGGCTAATTTAGATATAGTTGAATTAGGGGAAAGTTTTTTAATCAACAAATCAATGATTCTTTTGAAACTTGAAAAATACGATCAGTTAGACAAAGAATATGGTGCTCTTGAATTACCATATCAAATGATTCCAGGAATTCTTGAAATAAAGGTAGAGAGATTAATTGCAGAGAAAAAGATTGGAGAAGCAATGAAATTACTTGATACGGCAGAAACCTTTCACAAGTATTCTGGGGTTACAGAGATTGAATTCATTCAAAATTTAAAATTGTCCGTGCAGGGAATTGATAACATCGATGAATTGACATTCTATTATGAAAGGATTTTCCAAAGTGAGCCTCAAAAACTGATTCAAATTCTACCCAAAAATCTGAATGGTAGAATTGACTTTTTTGAATTTATCACGAACGAAATAGGTATAGCAGCGTATAAAATGCTGAATAAGATTAATGCTTTGGAAAATATCAATGATGAAGATAAATACAACGATTTGTTATGTATTCTTCTAGAATCTAGAATTAGCGTGTTAGGTTGGACAATTAAGGATCAAACTAGGAGAGCATATTCTCAAACAGGAGACGATTTAGGAGAAATTGATATTGATATTCAAAACCGTAATGGATTAACTCTTGTTACATGTGAAGCATTTATATATAGAGATATTCCGAGAGTCCAATCTCATATATCAAAGTTAATTAAAAACTACACCCACGATAGAAAGGCATTTATTGTGATCGTTTATTTTCAAGGAACTAAATTCGAACGCAAGTGGAAAGAATATTCAGAAACTATAGTACCTGCATTGAAATACCCGAATGGCTACGAAATATCTTCCGCTCAAGTTGATGATCTATCTAAAGAATTTGGTTACGATAAATCTGCAATCAAAATAGGTCGTTCGATACATGGCCTAGACGTTCCTATGTATCATGTTTTTGTCAATATTAAATACAAAATATAGCTACAGAAACTACTCATCCCTTCGAATCTCAATTACAGAAACGGTAAAGCGGTCTTCTTCTTGGTTCTCACAGCTTCAGAAAACATAAAAACAAGGGTAATACCAAGTTCCGTTGCTCTGCGTCCTTGTTTTTAGCGTTCACTTAGCCAATCGTTCAGTTTAGAAAGCTTTCGTAATCTCTTATTGGCTGTTCACTTGTTTTCTTTGCCTATTCGTACTGCGTCGTCAGTCGCGGCTACTCTGTCACCCCAAGCCCCCGAAAAGGTCTTAACGACAGCTTGTCCCTCACTCTCGTCCACAATAGTTTCATGGAGTGTCACCGCCGCTTGTGTTATGCTCGCCTGCTGAATCGCTCAAGCTTCGGGGCTGTCATGCCTTTTGTAAACCCGTTCCATACCGCTACCTCGTTCCAAATCCACTGCACCTGTAAAACTGGGTTTCGTTACTTTTTCCATTCCGGCAGCCGTATCCACTCCCCACAACAGCGCACGAAAACAAAAGTCCCGCCAGACCCCCGTGCATACCGCATAGGTCGTCAGTTGTTCAGTCCCTGTCCATTTCTGTCTTCCAACTTCTCTCAACTCGCAGTCGGTTCGTGTGTTCCAGTCGTACCTCCTTCCACAAGCTTCACAGCTTCCAGAAAACCTACAGCTGTTCACCGTGCTGCTTTACTCCGAGCGGCAGCGATCAAGGCTGTTTTACCGAAACTATAAATCCAACCGAAACTGATTCCCAGGATTTGGATTGTCTTTTATCTTTAGATCATCTAAATAGTTTAGAATAATTTCGTCAGTTAATATCTTGTACTTCGGGTATTTACTCCTAACTTCAATTAGTTTTTGAGATACACCCTCATCATGTTTGTCATTGAGATAACCAACTTTACTAAACAAGTATTTATATGCATTAGATGTGTAGGTCGATCCAAATCTGGACTTAATGTAAAATGCTCTAAGAATATTTGCTTCAATAGTTGGGTTTAGAATTTTATAACTGGGCCTGCTTTGTAGTATATCCAATTGGTTTGTAGTAATAAATTCATTGTAATAGCGCAGACTGTATGAAAAATTATGAAGATTAATTACCAATGAATCATAATTGTAAAAACATCCCTTAGCGATGCTGTTAAGCTTGTCTTCTTCATTTAGTTTTACAAGATCATGTTTAAATGCCCAATTGTCCTGGATACTCCAAATGTCAAGATGAATAAATTCAAAACTTATTTTGATACCTCCATGCCTATTTACTTCAAAACTATTTCCACTTTGATTTACCAACTCCAAAAGGAGATTTTGAGGGATATCAACAATTACATCAATATCCCTGCTTATTTTGTTTGATAAGAAGTCTCGAAAATAACCACCTACAATGTAAGCCGATCCATATACAAAGATCTCATAGAATAGATACATTATCTTTTTGTCGCTTCTAATTAGGTAATCAAAGTGCAACTTAAATAAAGTCTTAATATCTTTTTTATCTTTGATATTCACTTGTCAAAGTTTTATTCCTTTAAGTTCTTGAAATAAGTTAATCGCGTAACTATCAGTCATTCCACTAATGAAATCAACAATTAATTGTAATCGCTTATAACGGTTATTGGGGTACTTCTCGACTGAATTATAAACTGTTCTGTAACTGGAGGATATAATCTTAAACAATCTTGCTTCATAGGTATTTCCTTCAGCTTTAAAATTATCGCTTTCTGATGCTTTTACAAAAATTTCAAGTAACCCATAAATAGCTTCCCAACCCGCAATCTCTTTCTTTACAATCTTTTTATCATCAAACACAATAAATTGAAGCTTCTTATAAGCTTTTCGAATATCTGCAGCTGTTGAAATGTCAACTATTTCGCTTTCAAGAGTGCCAGTCATAATTTGATTATAATTATCCTTGAAAGCTTGGATGATTCCCTCGATCATAATCTTTTGAGTGAAAATTCTGAATTTTTGAATGATAACGGATTCATCAAGTTCCTTACAGGCATATTGTGCCTCTAAATCATCCAGCTCTTTTAAAACTTTCGTTTTATTATCACTAAGATTTTTTTCGAATATTTTTCGGACCGTTCTAAGATTAACTATCCCCAACTTAACACCGTCCTCAATATCCGCCGCACTATATGCAATGTCGTCTGCTGACTCCAAAAGATAAGTAATTGGACTTCTTCTTTTATTGAGTTGTAGATGTTTGTCGATTTCACCATACTTATCTTTCTCTGTAACGAAGTAACCGAATTTCTTCTTTGCTATTTCATCACTATCTTTTCCTTGATTTCCGTCCAATGAATTTGAGGGATACTTGATTATTGAAGCCAAGCTTGAATATGTCAAATTATAACCATACTCGTCACCAAAATAATAGAGTTTCGATAAAATTCGAAGAGTTTGAACATTTCCATCAAAGTTCTTTAAATCAGCAATTTCCAAGTCACTTAATTCAGCTCCTTTATAATCTTGAAAATAATTCGAAAAGAATTTTTTCATTGCTTCCTCTCCAAAATGACCAAATGGTGGATTTCCTAAGTCATGTACTAATCCAGCCACCCTTAACAGTGAACTTAAAAGTCCTTTTTGTTCTATTGTAATTTCTTCTTTTTCTAAAAGAACCTTTTCAATACTTTGTCCGATTGATCCTGCAATATAAGATACCTCCAAAGAATGCGTCAATCTTGTCCTTATAAAATCACTTTGTTCTAAAGGAAATACTTGTGTTTTATCTTGCAATCTTCTTATAGGAGCACTTGAAATAAGTCGACCGTAATCGTTTTCAAAAGGATTTCTTCCATCTGATGGAATTGCAGGTGTCTTATCTCGAAACCTCATTTCCCCAAGCAATAAGCTCCATTTATCTTTGTGAACCATTGTAGTTAGTTAAAAATTTACACAAAGCTAGTATATATTTAATAGCTACGGATTTAGAATGGATAAAGTATTATAAAAAATGAACGCAAAGTTGGCGCTGGGCTCGCCTTACTGCAAGGTCAAGCCCTTCGAGTTTTACTCAAATAATTTCCATCCTTAATTTTGTATACTTATCAGCGTACTTCTAGGTTGCTTTCGTCTTTTCGTTCTCATTACAATTCCCGTTATGAGGTCGAGTAGTATTTTTTGAGCAAAAAACCTTGCATCTAGTCCATCCAAGCCCCGGGAAAAGGGCTTTCTTTTTTCTTTTTTTTCCCGGTTTTTTTCTTACTTCTTTTGGAAATATTGCTGTGGAAAAGACTTAAAAACAACAAAGGCCGCTCAAGAAATTGAGGGAACTTTGCGATACTGAACGCATCCGGATTATTTTCGGAACTGCTTCACCAGCCATTTTAAGAACAACGACACGCCAAAGCTTTCGAGATCTCTTTATTGCTGCTAACTTGTTTTCTTTACCTGTTCACCCTGCGTCGGTAGTCATGTCGACTTTGTCACCCCACCTACTTTAGCAAGCATCGCAGATACACCCCAGAAAAGGTGCTATTGGAAGCTCGTCTCTAACTCAGTCAGCGAATGAGTTGACATACGATTTCGATGAAAAAAACGATCATTTCATCTTAGTCGGCATCTTGGTCGGAACGCTTTTTTTATTTAAAAACTACAGAGAGCTAATCTTTTGATTTTCTCAACTTTATCTTGGTCGGAATCTTAGTCGGTTTTATCTTTCCCTACCATCATTCTTTTCAACCTCAATATGAATGCCAGTCCTGGGATATGGTCGCATACGTCTTTTAAGATTGATAAGAATGATTGTTATCCGCAGGCTGAATTGGTTGAAATTTTTAAAAAAAATGCATCTACTTTAGTTTTTGTTTGCGATTTGTATAATATTTTTATATTTTTCGCATTCAAAAACTAAAAAAATGCTAATAGCAGAGTACATAAGATCACTTCAAAGCTATGAAATATATGGCTTTTCGTACGATGATGTACTTGCAAATTGTATTGCTCCTGAAATAACATTACGGACAGAATTACATCGTTTAATTAAAAAAAATCAAATTCAAAACCTTAGAAAGGGATTTTATGTAATCATTCCAGCGAAATATCAGAATTTTTCAAAAATTCCAGTTCAATTATATATTGAAACCTTATTTTCTTTTATCCAAAAGAAATATTATTTAGGTCTATATTCTGCTGCTGCTTTCCATGGTGCTTCACATCAACAAATTCAACAAGAATATATTATTTGCAATCCCCCAGCTTTGAGAGATATAAATAAAGGAAACTTTGAGTTGAACTTTTTTGTAACATCCCATTGGCCACAGAAAAATATCATCCAAAAAAAATCGGATGCAGGTTTATTCAATATTTCATCTCCTGCATTGACATTGGTTGATTTACTTTACCATCAAAACAAATTAGGCGGCATTAATAGAATGCTAGCAATTATTGAAGAATTAGCTGAAATAATACAAGTAGAAGATATTCAAGAATTGATTTCTTGGTACCCACACGTGAATACGTTTCAACGAATGGGGTATTTGTTAGAACAATTTGAAGTCGATGAAAAAATTCTCGAGGTAATTCAAATGCATCTAGAAAATCAAAAATACTACCCAATGCTCTTGAGTCCTTCGAAAAATCAAAAACCTGGCTCAACAAACAACCGATGGAAAATTGATGTAAACATAACACTCGAAAACGACTTATGATCCCAAAACCTTACATAGCACAATGGAAAAATCACGCACCGTGGAATTCGTTCGAACAAGTCGAACAGGATTTGGTGATAAGTCGTGTATTGGTTGAAATATTTTCCGATGAATTTTTGAATGTAAATTTAGCTTTCAGAGGTGGAACAGCATTGCACAAATTGTATTTACATCCAGCACCAAGATATTCAGAGGACATCGATTTGGTTCAGATAAAACCTGGACCAATAAAACCAATCATGGAACGATTGAAAGAAGTCATTACTTTTTTTGAAGAGCCACGAAACACGATTGTAAAAGGACATGGAGCAAAAGCCAATTACCGTTTCACATCCGAGCACGAAGAAATACGTTTGCGCTTAAAATTAGAAATCAATTGCAAAGAACATTTCAATATATTGCCCTGGATCGAATTTCCTTTTGAAGTGAACAATCCTTGGTTCACAGGTTCAACAAAAATCAGAACGTATGATGTGAATGAATTACTTGGCACCAAACTAAGAGCCTTGTACCAACGCAAAAAAGGACGTGATTTATTCGATTTGGATTATTCTCGTCTGAACATGGAACTGGATCTGGACAAAATCATTGAAAGTTTCAACGCATACATGAAATTTTCTGTAGATCACATTCCTACGCAAAGACAATTCATGTTGAATATTGAAGAAAAAGAACAAGATAAACACTTTTTGATGGACATGGATGGTTTGATTCGTGCCGGAATTAAGTACAATCAAAAGGAAGCTTTTGAGTGGATAAAAGATAAAGTATTAATTAAATTGAGATAAAAAGAATGAGCGTCAACATTTTAAAGTATGAAAGTGAAATTTGGAAAACAGCAGACCTATTAATTGGAGCTGGTATTAAACAGAGTGATTTCCCTAAATTCATGATGCCTTTTTTCGCGCTACTTATGGTTGAAAGTAGGTTAATTAGAGAATCAAAAAGACTTGAAAAAGAAATTGGGAAAGATGATATTGATGATTTTATCGAAGTATTCTTACTGGAAGGATTAGGGTATAATGATTTTGTAATTCGCGATCAAAAAACACTCAAAAGCATTTGTTCAAATGATAAGACCTTTGATGTTGATTTTCACGCTTATTTAAAGGCGTTTGATAACGAAACGAAATATTTATTAGGTGTTGATAAAGGCTCTGACGAAGAAAAATTCCTCGATATTTCTGGAGTTGCTGGTCAATTAAAAAAGAAAAGAGTTTTGTTTGATACCGTCAAAGCGTGGAGTGAAATTGATTTAACACCGTTTAATAACTCTGAAATCACAACACTTGAAGAACATATTAAACGTAAATGGGCAGACATTTCGGCTGAAACAGCTGGAGAACAATATACACCTGATGATATTATTGCCTTGATTTCAGAGATTATTGCAACCAAAATAGAAGACAATAACAAATTTCTAACGCTCTACGATCCAACTTGTGGTGGAGGAAATTTACTTTTTGGTGTTGAAGATAAAATACAAGAAAAATTCCCAAATAGACCAACAGCAACGTATGGTCAGGAGTGGAATGGTACTCTTTACGCTTTAGCAAAAATTGAAAGTCGTTTTAGAAAAGACACGCAAATCGAATATGGTAATACACTAACTGACATTGGTAAATTCTGGGATAAATCCTTCAACATTGTTGTTGCCAATCCTCCTTATGGAGTTGACTGGAAAGGTTTTGAAAAAGATATTAAAAATGATACTACAGAACGTTTTGTAGCTTTACCGTCTATTTCTGATGGTCAGTTTTTGTTTACGCAACACATTCTACACAAACTGGCTGATGATGGTCTTTCTATAGTCGTTCATAATGGTTCAACTTTATTTAGTGGTGATGCTGGAAGTGGTGAAAGCCAAATTAGAAAACATTTCTTTGAAAAAGACTGGGTAGAAGCCATTGTACAGATGCCAACTGATGAATTTTTTAACACTGGTATTTACACCTATTTGTGGATTTTCAACAAAAATAAGCCTGCCGATAGAAAAGATAAGGTGATGTTAATCAACGCAGCTTCTTTGTATGTTCCATTGAAAAAGAGCAAAGGAAAAAAGCGTAAAGAAATGAACCTGGATTGTAGAACAAAAATTGTTGAAGCACTTACAGAATTTAAGGACAATGACTTTTCAAAGGTTTATGATAAATGGCATTTCTATTACAACAAACAAAGTATCGTGTTAACAAATGTTGATATTGATGGCAACTATGTTGAAATGCCTCATAAAATAACCAAAGATGGTGATATAGTTGAAGAAAAAAGTATTAAAATTGATGCTTCAAGTGTCATGATTGCTGATTCGTTTAAAGAAAATGGTATGAAAGCAATTAATGATATGATTATTACTTCTGTTCCTGACAAAAATTATAAAAGTATTCAAGGGTATTACACAGACTATTTCAAAAACTTTGTAAGTGAATTTGATTACAAAGATCCTTCATTTTTTGTCATAGATTCAGATGGTAACACCTATTCTTATGATGAAGACAAGGAAACAATTGTTGTTACAGACAAAGAACAAAAGCAAACTTACCTCGGAAATGGGAAAATACTTGTTAAAGCTTCATTAAAAAACGAAACTAAGACAAAAGCTGCACACATTGCTGTTACAGTTGAAATCACAAAAGATTTACAAAAGGATTATGAAATAATACCGTACAGCCCCGATGTTGTTGTAAATAAAAAAAACATTGATGATTTCATGGCGAAATACATCACAAAACCTTTTGAATACTTAGATAATGTAATTGGTGTTGAGCTTAATTTTAACAAAGAGTTTTATCTTCCTGAAAAACTAAGGACAGTTGCAAATATTAAAGTTGAGTTACAAGAACTTGAAAATGAATTATTCATGCTTGAAAATGAATTAGGTTTATGATGCAATATGATAAATATATCAAAAGTAATGTTATTTGGATTGATTCAATACCTGCACATTGGGAAATTAATCAGATTAAAAGAAGTTTAAAAATACTTACTGATTACGA